>CAYJAX010000024.1:0-8673 GCA_964368545.1 Candidatus Woesearchaeota archaeon
CCCCATCTATTACATCTACTATATTATTAGAATACGTCAATCTTACAGCCCTTGCCTCCCCCCTTATTGTCACTCCTTCCTGAGCTCTAAGTAATTTTAGTCTTAAATTATTCTCACTAGCAACCTCGCTTGGTATATCACTTATGCTTCCTGCTTTAGGACTAAATGTTGTTACATCCACCTCAATGTTTAATGGCGTCTTTTCTTTTAATAACTCTAGTTCTCTAATTAGACCTGATTTTATCCTATCTCTTTCTGCTGCACTCACGCTTGCGTTTAATTTCAGCATACTATTCTTATTTATTACAAATGTAAGATTTGCGTCTATACCTCTTAACAATTCGTTCAGCCCTATCTGCTCTGCACTATCTTTCAGCTGCGATGAACTCCTCTCGATCTTTGTTTTAATACTATTTAGAATAGCCTGCAATTTCTCTGCCTGACTTTCTATACTCTCATTGCTCTCAGCTATTACTAAAGTTATCCTGTCTCTTCCAACAAGAGCTTCAGAATCAACAACTGTCAAAACAACACTATACTGGCTTGCATTAACATAAGAATGACTAGTTGCTGCTCCCTCTGCCTTGCTTCCATCTCCGAAATCCCACCTATAATCAGTTATGCCATTTCCTCTCACAGGCTTCGAGCTTGAAGCATCAAACTTTATCTCCTTTCCAGCACTTAAAGGAGTTGGTCCGTATTTTATCAATGCCATAGGCCCTTCAACAACCTTGAATCTTACCACATTACTTCTCAAAACACCCTCTCCAGTATCAACTTCAACTCTTATTTCATTATTATCAGACTTCTGATCTGGCGCAACCAAGCCTTCAAAATTGTAAAGATCAGCATACACTGTTTTTGTGTAGTTTATCATCTCAGGCAGGAATTTTAGTTTTGTGAAACTGCTAAGCTCGCTTGCAACTCCATCATATTCATAATTTAATATTACATTACTTAATTTTATAATTCCCTGCGTTTTTGAACCTACACTTATTGGGATTAATAAGCAGTCATCCAAACAATCTCTTCTCTGCAAATACTCATTAACTATATACTCTTCTATCTCAACTGTCGCTGTTCCCCTCAATGTGCTGTCAAACTCCCCATAGTCTGCATAAATAAAATAGTCTTCATCTCTAGGATTACCATTTGCATAACCCCTAACTATCTCATTGTCCAAGTCAGTGCCGAGCTTAAAATAATTTGTTGCAAACTCCTCTCCTGTAGCGTAAACGCATATCGAGTAGTTTCCTTCATCAGGAATGTTCTTTTCTATTTCGCAGTTAACGTTAGATAAACTGTTTGGAACGTTATTTATACTGCAGCATTTTTCCACACTACAGTCAGGCTTAAATGATGGGACAACTTTCATTATTGTTGCGTTCAACCCAGCTTCAGCTGATATTCTCGCCACGTTTGCAATAATCTTGTATTTTTTTGACGGCTTTAACGCTGCTGTCTGGCAAAATATATCGCTACCTCTAACGAATACAGACCCGTCAGGAGTATTATCTGATAAGTATTCCCTATTTCCAGTAATATAACCTTTAAAGTCCCCACTTTGATACCTATAATCTGTACTGCCATCATTTCCCAAATCAATTGTTACATCACTCGGAAGTTTTCCGTTTAGAGTTTCACCGCTTATATCAAACTTTAAACCATTTACTGACATCCTGTCCCGTATTCTGCTTCTCGCACTTAAGTCAAGACCGACCTCTATTTTTTCTTCCTCTCTCGAAAACCCAACACTTGAGACTTCCATATTACTCTGCTCTTTCCTGTAGCCTGACTTTGTTATATGAACATTCTCAATGCCTTTCAGAGCATCCATAACTTTCACATCGTATCTTAACGAGTTTACATAAAACACAAAACTTGCATCCTTGTTTACTAAATTAGTGAAATTAAATTTCATATAACCATCAAAGTTCTGTCCTGCACTTACTTTGTCTCTTGTTAAGTTTATTTCTAGAAAGCTAGCAGCTACTGAATTAGCTAACACTAATAACAATATAACTAATACACACCCCTTTAAAATCTTCATTAGATTATACAGGCTATATCTCCTTTAAAAATTTTCCTCTTTCCTGCTCCACAATCTTGACTTTTGCATTCCTGAAATCATTCACTATGCCATTCAATTCATATAGAAATATTCCTACAGCAGAAACTTCCGATATAGGCTGGCTAGTAACACTTAAGTTATAATCACTTATTTTGTAGTATTCATTCTCTACTTTTTCCCCACCAACAATTATTACAATGTTCTTGTTCTTTAATTTACCAATCTTCTTTCTAAAATCCACTCCATAAACTGTCAGGTGAACTACCAAGTAACCATTCTTTTTCTTGTTTTCTATTAACCAAATTTCATTTCTTACATGTTCAACCCTAAATGAACCTCCGAATTTACAAGTTATGTTGTCTATACTCTCTTCCATTGCAGAATCTTTGTCTCCGGAATAGTACATACACTCTGCTCCAAGTGCTCTTGCAGTCAGTCCAACATGCGTCGTAACTCTTTTATCCCTGGCTATCCTGTGGTTTAGTCTAAGAATCTCTATCATCTTATTTCTTTGCCGTTTTCGTACTATCCAGTCATTCTAAAATCATTAATTTCGTCTTATAATCTTTATTATATCCTTAAGTATCTTTTCGGGCTTTCTATTACCATCCAGTCTTATGAGTTTATTTTTATAATATTTTAATAATGGCATTGTTTCCTTATTATATACCCTGAATCTCTCCTCAATAACTTTCTCTGTATCATCTTTCCTGCCTTCTATCTTTGCCCTTCTTAACAATCTCTTTTTTAGTATACTTTTAGGGACATCTAGAAATATTATATAATCAATACCCACACTTTTAATATACCTAGCTTCTCCAACTCTTCTCGGATAGCCGTCAAGTATAAAATTATCTTTCGGGATATTTCTCTTAAAAAGACGATTCACAAACTTGTCAGGCACTAAATCTCCCCTATTAATATATCTCTCAAATATTTTTCCAAGCCTTGTTTTCTTCTTTATCTCATCCCTCAGCAGATTACTGCTTATATGTTTAAGCCTTAACTTTTTAGCCAACAATTCAGCCTGCGTTCCTTTACCAGACCCAGGAGCACCAATTATTATAAATCTCATCATCCAAAATATTTCTCTTCCTCTTCCAATGTTTCTTTTTTCCAAGCACTTTCCATAACTAGAACTACTTTCTTCATTTCACCCCTAATTTCCTTCCATTCGCCATATACCTCGTTTATATATTCCACATCCATGATTTCACTGCCTTCTATATCCAGCAATAATGATTGTCTTTCATACACCATAAGTTTTTTGTGTATATTACTCATTTCTGCCTTCTTAATATCGTCAAAAAATCCTGACTCATACACCCCTATCTGATTCTGGCCGTTATTATATAATACGCTTTCAAGTATCTTGCAGAAAAATATTGCCTTGTCATTAACGCGCCTTCTTATAGTTTTTAGTAAAAACTCTTTCTTTTCTATAAGCTCAAGCTCAAACTCTTTATTTAGCTCTTCAAAATCAGGCAAATTGTATTTCTTCTTTAATTTATCATAATCTTTCTTTATATCAAAATCTTCTTTCATAAAATACTGAATAGTTTAGAAGGATATTTAAATATTGTCATAATCTCTCGTAGAGCTTCAAAGCCTTTTTGTAGTTTCCCCTTTCAAGAAGCCCCCTAATTTCTCCATAGCTTCCCGAATATCTTACTGTGTTTTTTCTCTTAAATGATTTACTAGCATAATTCCCTGATTGTTTAACTCCCAGATTTTTTATATGAATCTCTTTTTTTATTCTCGATATATCAGCAACTGCGCCTGTTTCAATATTCCTGCGCATGATACTAAAATACTCTGGGAACGTTGCAGTTTCCAGCGGCTTAAAAAATGCACGATTAACCTCATGATTACTATCATAAACTCTTGGCCTGCTGAACTTTTCTTTTTTTATTTTCCGCCCAGAAATTAAACCAGTTGCCTTTTCATATTCATCCTTATTTATTATCTTGTGCAAATCACTATATTTCTCCGGAAAATATGCTGTCTGTACTGTCTCCACTTCAGGCAATATTATGCCATGCTCAGGTATTTCGATCTTAGGGCTGTAAAACTTTGTTTTATGAACTTTATTGTTAGTCATTATAGAAATAGAATTCTCATAATCATTTTCTCCCACGCTCTTATGCAATTGACTAAACTCCTTACTATATAATACTGTTTCAGGCACTCTAAATTTTCTCATCATGACCTTATGGGATTGTATGTCGACTTTTGGTAGTGCTTCATAATCTCTCAAAAAATCTTTTGGGATATAATTATGCATTACACTTCTTTCATACATTTCAACAGCTTTAGCGTAGTCTCCTTTTATCAAGAGCTTGTGTATCTTGTTATACCTCTTTGAGTACATAACAACGGATGTTAATTTTATGTCAGGAATCGTAATGTATTTCTCGTGATAAGGAAGGTCTATTGTCGGCCTACTAAATCCTGTCTGAAGCATGCCTTCAGGAATAAAATTCTCAAGCAGTCTATCCTCGTACTTTTCGAAAGATTCATAGTAACTATTTTTCTTAATCAACTCCCTTATCTTATTGTAAATGCTCGGAAAACCTTGAAGCGTAGTTTTTAACCTTATATCTGGAATAGCTATATCTGATTCATATGCAGGAGTTTCTATTCTTGGAACATCACCATATACCGGGAAGCTTTTCATGTGAGCTTTCTTTAATAATTTTTTTATAGAAAGTTCCTTGTAAACTCCTTTTAGCATAGAATATATCTCAATATTATCCTCTTTGCTTAGCATAGGAATTAGTTTATGGTAATGAAATACTAACCTTGAAATATCTGCACTCGCTTCAGCTATCTTATCTTTTGATATATATTCCAATATCTTCTTGTAGTGCTTCATAAAGTTTGACTTTGTAACATTAAACTTGTAAAATTTTGAGAATAAATCATAGTATTTCTCTGTTGCTTCTATAAGAGGCGGGACTTCGTAACTGTCTTCCTCTTTTAGGTCGTAGATAATATCATGCAAGTCATGAAGCTCTTTTCCAAGCCTTTGCATATCACCATTTTCTGCAAAATAGTAAGCCTCGCCCACGCGCATGTAAAGCCTCAGCTCTTTATACACCAGCCTCAAGCTTTCATCCATACTTGCTGTCCTGTTCTTTTTAGGAATATGACAAAATGCTTTATTGAGCATGTTATAATGTTCAACTGCCTCAGAAAACCTGTTAGCTCTTATCAGTTTTTTAACAGTTTTAAGAATGGAACTAAACTCTCTCACATTTTTGTTAAGCAGATTAAGCATGCTAAATAAATCTTTATTTTAGTTTAAATAAGTTTCCAATTTCTTCAGCAATACAGTAGCATAGCATCCATTCGGAAGAAATAAATTTATAACAGCTTTTAATTTTCCTTTTTTTAATTCATCCCCATAATATCTGCAAGAAATATCTTTTACATCCACGAAAGCATCCCTGAATGACGTCTCTGTCATCAACTCAGGCATCTGCGGCATAATAAAATCACTCAACTTCACATCTTCATCTTCTAATGCTTCCTTTATGTCATCACTAAATTCAGCATCAAAGCTTATCAATGGTATCTTGAAATTATCTATCCTGTTTTTACTAAAATATATCTTGCCAGAGCTTAATTCAGCACTAAAAATTTCTCTCTCTTTTATTATCTTATTACTTAACATTCTGTTCCATATAAATGCCTGGTAGCTTGAGATGTAGAATCTTAAAAGCCTTCTGGGCTGCTTTCTAAGCCCTCCAATAAAATCATTATTCTCAACCTTAATCCTCAATATTTTGCATGCCTTCTCAAAATCTTTTTTTATAATTGCCTTCCCAACAAGGTGAGTATTAAACTTGTTTCCAAACCTTTGATTACCGAAATAGTTCTCAAACTGCAAATTTTTAGGGATTTCTACCTTATTATTCAAGTCCCTAACAACAATTATAAAATTGTTCCCATCATGATATCCCAAATTTATCCTTTCATCGGAATAACCTACAAATTCTAATTTTATATTGTTTATTTTCATGTTTTCAATTCTCTCTTTTTGTATCTTGTAAAAAGAAATATACTGAACTGTCACAGCGTTCTTGTCCTTGTTGCCACCATAACCTATAAGCTTACTTTTTATTTTCAGAATTTTTGAGATAACCTCTATAAGCTTAAACATATCCCAATTAGTTTTAGTTAACTTGAATATAGAATAATCTGCTCTTTCTTTTTTAAGATTAAGCTTTGAAACTTCTTCAACAAAAAAATCCTCAGGAATTTTCTTAATCTGCATAAAAAACTTTATATACAATATTATTATAAGGCTTTTTATGGTAAGGGTTTTTGTAATTCTAGACGGCATAGGAGATAGAAGCTGCAAGGCATTAAATGGCTTAACACCTCTTGAATCTGCGTCTACTAAAAACCTGGATTATTTTTCAGGCAAAGGCAACGGAGGCTATGTCTATGCAATAAACGAGAAAATCGCTCCTGAAAGCGACGAGGCAATAATGGCACTTTTAGGTTACGATCCTACAAAATATTATTACGGAAGAGGACCTTTAGAAGCATTCGGTTCAGGCATGGAATTCAGTGACGGTTATCTGGCTCTCAGAACAAATTTTGCAACTCTTGAAGGAAATAAAATTATAGACAGAAGAGCAGGAAGAACATTGACAACTTCTGAAGCTAAAGCGCTAGAAAAATCAATAAATGAAAAAGTAAGCTTAGATTATCCTTTCAAATTCAAGGCAACAGTAGGACATAGAGGAGTACTAGTAATAAAAGGAGACTTTTCTGCAAATATAAGCAACATAGATCCAGCATATAAAAAAGTAGGAAAATTCGGGATAGCAGTAAGCACAAGACTAAATGAGGTTGAAGAGTGCAAAGCTCTTGATCCTGAAAAGAAAACTAAACTAAGCGCGAATGCAGTAAACAGTTTTTTTAGCCAGACAAGAGAAATACTCAAATACCATGAAGTCAACCATAGAAGGAACAAAAAATATTTGTTGGAAGCGAATGCATTACTTCTCAGGGATGCAGGCACTATACTCCCAGAACTTCCTAAGAAAACAGAATGGGCAGCAGTTGTCAGCATGCCTCTTGAAGTCGGAATATCCAAACTTGCAGGAATGAAAGTCTTAAAGTTTGATTATCCGGAAACAACCAACCATGGCTTCAGCTACAATTTGTATGAAGGAGTGAAGGAAACTATAAGCGAGAGCATTAAAGCAATAAGCTCAGGAAAATACAAAAACTATCTTATCCATTTTAAGGAAACAGATGTTTTCGGCCATGAAAATATGGCTATAGAAAAGAAAAAGATTATCGAAATCATAGACAAAGAATTCTTTGGTTTCCTGAGGAAAATTGAAGATCTTGAGCTTGCAGTCACGGGCGATCATTCCACTCCCTGCGAGATGAGAGGTCATACTTCTGATTTTGTCCCACTGCTTCACTTTAATGCTAAACTAGAAAAAAATGATACGATGCAGAGATTCAATGAAAGTGAATGTGCTGACGGCTATTATGGAAAGATGTATGGCAAGGATGTTCTTAAAACATTAAAGTTTTTGTAAACCTAATTGATCAATAGTAGAGAATATATTAGAAGCATTTGATTCGTCAAACAAAATTAAACCTAGCGTAAAATATTATAACTATATCTCAGAGAATACAAAATCTTAAAAACAAAAGATAATTAAAAATCTTTTTGAGAGGAGAAAAATGGGTGAAGACGGGGTAATAACTTTTGACAATCTTTATGAAAGCCTGAGGTTAGAGAAGTATAAACCTGAATTGCAGAAGCTTGACAATAAATTCTTTAACAAGATCTTGGAATACCTTGAAGATAAGAAGAACATACTAAAAAATCAAGAATCAAAGGACAGCGTCTTTGCTTCAGACAGCATAATAAAAACCAAGAGACAGCTTGAAAACACAAAGATGATAATAAAGGAGATCTATGAAAAAAGGGAGGCTAAAATAATAAACCTTGCCTTGTTTAATTCCAGATCAGCAGGAAGCGTGCAGGACACAGAAGCATTACTTGACCATGAGAGAGACATGTACAACTTCTTAGTTTCAGGCTTGAACAGCTTTAGGATTAATGTGCTACTCAATATACTTGAGTGCAGATCACCAGCAAAAGTTAAGGAACAGATTGCAGAAAATATTGAAGAAAAAAATAACGAACTTATAAGATTTACAGAATCAGTTCCTAAATTCCTAGGTGATGATATGAATGTTTACGGTCCTTACCAGAATGAAGACATGGCAAACCTTCCAAGCAGAGTTGCTGAAATATTAGTTAAAAACAAAAGAGCAGAGAAGATATAAAACTTAGGAATTGCCTCGAAATTAAGCTAATATTCAAACAAACAAAAATCGAAATTATTTTGCGGGATAAGAATAATTAAAATATTTATTAATAACTATGTTTACCAAAAGAAGACCTTCAAATTTCGCCGACAAAACCACAAAAGCTTATAAACACAATGTTTCTCCATAAAACTTATGAAGATGCCAAAAGTTAAGAGAAGATACTGTCCATACTGAGATCGGAAGAGCGTCGTGAAGGGAAAGAGAGTAGATCTAGGTGGTCGCCGTATCAT
>CAYJAX010000025.1:0-8459 GCA_964368545.1 Candidatus Woesearchaeota archaeon
TTTTATAAAAAAATGCCCCAAAATCCAGAATAAAAATATATAAACATAATTATTAAAAATTATTGAATAAAATGGAACAACAAACATTCCAATTCCTAATGCAGATCCTGCCTGGTCAAGCAGATAGAAACTCTCTCCAGGCTTAAAGTTAAATCTTCTCTTAACAAAACTTCCTAGAGCGTCGCCAAAAATTACTCCAAAACCCATTAGAAATCCAAACAATAAGATATTAATCTCACTATAGTTTACAAGACTCACAGCATTAAATATATAATTAGTGTGAAGGTTTTTCTGTATTAATGCTACAATCATAGCTCCAAGAATTCCAAATATCAATCCTCTGAAAGTTTTATGTGCCCCAAGTATTCTTTTACCATCAAAAAACTTAAAATTAAAGTCAAGAGGGTATTCCAGAATTTTAAAATAGTTCTTAACAAAAACAGGCATCATGTTTGCCAGTGCTGCAGGCAATAGAAAATAAACTGATTCTACTATCATTTATTTCTCACCCTTTATTATAAAATTTATCATTTTAAAAAGCTCATTGTTTCCAGGATTAAATTTCTTAGTCTTGTAATATCCCAGTTTATTCAGGAAATCTTTAATGTTGTCTTCTCTAAGCTCGTCATAAAATTCCCCATAATTATTGTCCTTTACATAAGATGCATTGACTACCTGTTCTATATGGTTTTTTATCGGCACTACTAACAAAGGTTTTTTCATATATATTGCCTCGCTTATCAAGTTTATTCCTCCGAAAGTTATTACTGCCTTGCATCCTGCGAGTGCTCTTTCAAATTCTTTTTCATTAAAACTTCTAAATGTTAGATTCTTCTTCTCTTTATCCTTATAGTTGCCGAATATTACAAACTTCTCGTTTATTTTAGTCAAGACTTCTAATTTGTTTTTTTCATTTATTATTGAAGTATATACTAAAATATATCTTCCATTTTTACTTTTTATATTTAATAAACTGTCTCTGATTACAGGATTAACTTTTCTGGCTTTTGAATGTTTTTTTAATTCCTGTCCTGGCAAGGTAAATATTAATAGGTAGTCTGCTTTGTATCCTGACATATATATCCTGCTAATCAAATAGTGTATTTTGTATTTTAATGGTATATCAATGATTCCTTCAGAAAGATAATGCTCGTTGTCAAAACTTATCAGCTTAATATTATTTTTTTTGGCATAACTGAAAGTATAAGGCTCAAAATCTGAGATTATTATATCAGGGCTGAATTTGTCAATCTCATACTTAAGTTTGGAATTTATTTCTCTATTTTTTTTGTTTAGTTTCTTAAAATTTTTAAACAATGTATGGATGGCTAATATTTTATTGCCTTTAATAGCAAATTCCGGACCGTCAACATAATGAACATTATCGAAATATCTTCTTAAGTAATCATAAGCATGTAGGCTTCCAATAATTAGAAGCTTATGCCCTTTTTTTATAAGATGGCTTATTAATATCCTGCTCCTGACACAATGGCCTGCACCAACACCACAAACACCGTACAAGATTCTTGCCATGACTATAATCGTTTAAAAGTATTTTATATTGTTTCCTATAATAAGCTTTTTTAAAAATCTTTATTAATACTGCGAGCAGTGATATTACATGCAAGCTTTTTACATATTCTCAGTTATCTGGGCTGCAATGATTTCCCACTCAATCTGGGAGAGTTCTGTAGAGGGAAGAAATGCCTGGGATAGAAATAAATATGGCTGGAAAATTCAAATTCTAAAAAACTTGTCAATAACTAGATATCACTTCTGGCTCTTCTTTGTGTATTTGCCATTGCTGATCATAGCATTGCCTATAATTATTGCAGGTTTTAGCACTGAACTTTTGGGAATGCTGCTGTCAGCGTACTTCTCAGGATTGGTTATTGAAGATTTCTTCTGGTTCATATTTAACACAGAAGTTTCATTCAAAGAGGCATGGAATCCTAAATTTGCATCATATTATCCATGGATTGTTATTAAAAAGTTTAGAATTCCTGTGTTTTACATTGCAGGTATAATCTTGTCATTATTGTTCTGGTTTCTGCTAGTAAAATAGAGCTTACCTTACTTTATAGAATCTTTCAGCATACCTGCACTTTGCATGAAAGCCTGAAAAAAACGCCCTGATAAATACATGAAAATACAGCAAGTAAACATAAAGTTTCTGACTATTAAACATCTTCATTGCTTTTATCTTTGTGCTGAAAGTCTTAGAAACATCTACATACATTCTAGGATTTGTCTCATTAATAATATTCCACACCTCAAAAGAGTAGACACTTATATTCTTCTTTTTGTCTATTATATCTAAGGCCTTTATTACTGCTTCATGGGTAGAATTGTGGTCTGAATGAATATCCTGAATGCTGTGGGTAAAAATCTTTGATGGCTTATAGAGATTTATTATCCTGGCAATATCAAGTATAAACTTCTTATTATTAGATTTATCTTTTACCTTGCCGTCCTGCACCATAAGAAATACTGTATCTTCACACCCAAGATACTTGTCTATTTTTATTGATTCTTTTATTCTTTCCTCTATAATAACATCTTTTTTCAGCCACGGAGAACTTCCCTCTCCACTCGTAACTATCAAAACAATAACTTTGTTGCCTTCGTCTGTATATTTCTTAATCGTACCTCCCATTCCTATAACCTGGTCGTCAGATACTAGGAATGAGCTGCCACAACTAACGTGGTCTCGCTCATTTTAATCATCACCTCCGATAATGCTCACTGTAGCTTTCATTATTTTCCTTGATATGCTTAGCAAATAAATTTCCATGTAAGGAATAAGGCTTTCAAAACATTTATAAACATTTTTGTAAACTCACATCCCAAATGGTGAAAGAAATAACATGCAATTCATGCAATAAGAGAATAACAAATACTCCAGGGTCTGTAACTTTTAACTGCCCAAAATGCGGAGAATTTGAAATCACAAGGTGTGCACACTGCAGGAAGATAGTTGCTAAATATTATTGCAGCAGCTGCGAATTTTCAGGACCAAACTAAAAAATGGCAAGAATGCTGGTAACCATAAAGATAATGCCTGCATCGATAGAAATAGATTTAGAAGATTTAAAATCCAAAGCTAAAAAAACCATAGAAGATTTCGGTGGTGGCATCGGCAAAGAAGAATTAGAACCAGTGGCATTCGGGCTGAAAGCCATAAAATTAACTTATATTATTGACGAAGTAAAAGGCGTTGATGAAGTCTGCGAAGCAATTTCTTTAATAGATGGAGTAAGCAGTGCAGAAGCAATAGATATGAGAAGGACGCTTGGTTAATTAAAAACATTTATTAATATTCTAATCCAGCAAACAGTTACATGTCTGCGAAACTTTCAAAAGAGCAGTTAGAAGAAATACAAAACTACCTGCAAACTCTACCTGAAGAAGAAAGAGAAGAAAAATTAAACGAGATAATGTCTAAGCTGGAGACACAGGCTCCGCAATGCCCATTCTGCTTGATGGGTGAAGGCAAGATAAAGACTACTAAAGTCTATGATGATGCAAGCTATTGTGCAGTTCTGGAGATAAATCCTGCAACAGAAGGGCATACTATATTATTCACTAAAAAACATAACACCACATTATGTGAGAACTCAACTAGCGATATAGAAAACTTGTTTAAGATCGCCAAGATAATGTCGCAGGCAATATCTAGCTTTTCTGACGGGATAACAATATACACTGAAGACGGGAATCTGCCCGGTAGAAGATTCGATCATTTTGTAATAAATATAATACCGAGATACAAGGACGATGACGTAAACCTTGTTACAAAACCGTCTCCTGCATCATTAGAAAAACTAAATGAAACAAGGGAAAAAATACTGAAAAACCTGCCGAAGGAAGAAAAGGAGCAAACAAAGCAGGATGACAGCTTGTTCCCAAAAGAACTTAAAAGGATTGCAGGAAGAATGCCTTGAACAGGAAAAATAGGTTGCCGTAAATTATAGTTGCCACAAACCCAAAAAGAAAGCTTGGAACAAAAGGTATGCCGTCCTTGATAACAACATATTTTACCTTGTAATTTTTAAGTCTTTTTACATCTTCCTTGCTAACTCCAAGGTTGGAATACTTAGTTTTTTCTTTTTTTAACATATATTTTAGTCTATTATATATTGAGTAATGTTTTTTATATTTAAGAAAATTTGGCCATTTATATTTTTCCATGGATCTGTAGACTAATTTATTCTTAACTTTAATGTCTTCTGCTATCCAGTCTCCTTCGCTCAGCTCACTTATATTTATCTTTTTGTACATGCAGGATTTCTCAACAACTTTAAGGAATAAGTAAACGATAGAAAAAAGAAGTAAAATCGTACCGAATATTATAATAATGATTCCTATCAGATCATAGAAAATAAAACCAGTGATTATAATCATTACTCCAGCAGAAACTCCGAATAGGAATTCTTTGAGAGATTCTTTTCTAAGCTGCTTAACAAATTCATTTCTATTTTTCAAAGCTAAATATAGACTATAAATCAGGCCATAAAATGTTCCTGCTATGAATATGTTTATTATTAATATTAATAAGAAAGGCAGGTCTAGAACTGGGTTTAGGAAGCTAACTCCTTGATAGTTTCCGTATAAGGCTCCCATGCCCATCAGAAGTTTAGCATCTCCGCCACCCCACTGCTTTGCGTAATAAAGGATATTGGCGATTATCAAAAAAATACCGAAACCTAGAATGCCATAAATAAATATGCTGTAATTGCTGCTTATTATGCTGTAAATTAATCTGCCTCCTAGACCTATCGCTATCATGCTAAAGTTAAGCCAGTTGGGAACTTCTCTTGTTCTCAAGTCTGAAATGCTTGCGAATAATAACCACACAAGTGTTATCAATATAAAAAGTTCCCAGATCATTATTTCATACATTAAATGTTAACTTTATAAATATTTTCAATCAATAAACAAACATGATATCTGTAATCGGTGGGGGGCCAGCAGGAAGCTATAGTGCATACATTCTGGCAAAGGAGGGCTATGAAGTAAATGTGTATGAGGAACACAAGGAGATAGGCAGTCCGATACAGTGCAGCGGAGTGATAACACCAGAAGTAGAAAAGTTTATACCGTTAAGAAAAGATATAATTGTGAATAGAATAAAGAAGGTTAGGTTTCATGCACCAAACAAGAAATTTTTTGATGTAAAAATAAAGGAAGATTACGTATTTGACAGGGGAAAACTGGATAAACATATAGCTTCACTGGCAGAAAAAGAGGGAGCAAGATTTTTCTTGAATTCTAGATTTGAATCGCTAGAAAGTAGAAGTGGAAAGATAAAATTTAGGGTAAATAACAACTATGAATACAGCAATTATCTTGTAGGTGCTGATGGTCCATTCTCTAAAGTGGCCAAATCTGTAGGGTTGCTGGAAAATAGAGAGTATATAATCGGGTTACAGGCAAGAGCTAGATGCGACGTTACAGATAAAAATTTAGTAGAAATATTCCTTGGCATGGGAGAATTTGCATGGTTAATACCTGAAAATGATGGTACAGCAAGAATTGGGGTTGTTGGGGAAAATGCGCACAAGAAAGAATTTGATTCATTACTTAAACTAAAAAATGCAAAAATATTATGCTATCAGAGCGGGGTTATACCATTATACAATCCCAAATTCAAGACTCAAAAGGAGAATGTTTTTTTGATTGGCGATTCTGCAGGCATGGTAAAAACTTCGAGTCATGGAGGAATTTTATTTAGTATGCTTGCCGGCCAAGCTTTAGTTGATTCTATAAAAAACAATGAAGACTACGAAAGATTATGGAAGAAAAAAATAAAAATAGACATATGGCTTCACCTAAAAATCCGCAACACTTTAAAGAATTTTTCTGCTGAGAATTACAATGATCTTGTCTATTATTTTTCCCAAAAAAAATTAAAGGACATACTGTCTGAAAACGTCAGGGAATTTCCATCTAAATTTGTCGCTAATATGCTGTTCAAAGAGCCAAGGCTGTTGAAGTTTGTTTTAAAGATGTAGAAATATTTTTATAGTAAAGAATAAGTTTATAGATGAATAAAAAACAAGTAGGCCATAATAAATGACTGTAAATAATGGAGCGGGAGAATGAAGCATTACTATTTCATATTTATCTTTCTTATATTTATATTCTCTGGATGTGTTGAAATAAAGGATCAAAAAATGTATACTGTTGGCATATCTTCATGGGGTTCATCTCCAGACTATGATGAAAACATTGCTAGATTTAAGGATGCACTTGCAGCTCAGGGCTTTATCGAAGGAAAAAACATCCTTTATATAATAAGAAATGCTAATTCTGATGTAGAAGAGCAGCTGGAAATAGCTGAATACTTTAATGATAAAAATGTAGACCTAATCTATTCACTAACGACTCCGGGAACTATTATAATAAAATCAGCAAATGAAAAAATACCAATTGTTTTTTCTATAGTTACATATCCTGTAGAAGCTGGCATAATAGCATCATTGGAAAATTCTGGAAATAACTTGGTTGGGACAAGAAATTACGTTCCTGTGAACATTCAATACAATGAGTTTTATAAGATACTTCCAAAAATGAGAAAGATGGCCTTTGTATATCATATAAATGAACCAAATTCCAAATTCCAGTTGGAAGAGTTTAAGCTATTTTTTGAGTCCAAAGGAATTGAAGTTATAGGAATAGAGTCAATCGATAAAGAAGATATCGCAGAAAATATTTTGAAAGTTATTAATGATATTGATGCAGTATATGCTTCATGTGATACTCTTATACAAATAGGAGGCGGCGAAGTTATTAGTAATATAGCCATGAAGTTTAGAAAGCCAGTTTTTAGTTGTATTAAAGAACCAGTTAATAATGGAGCATTATTCGGAATCATTTCTGACCAGTATATTATAGGTTATTCTGCAGGAATAAAGGCAGCAAAGATACTCAAAGGAACCAGTCCGTCTGATATTGTCACTGAGTCTTCAGATGAATATTATATCATAATAAATAAGAAAACAGCGCAGAATATAGGCATTAATATTCCAAAGTCGCTGTATCTAACTGCTGATGAGGTCATATAATGAAAAAATTTAGAGCACTTGGATTTCTGTTAATTTTATTTATTCCACTATGGCTTTTTATAATTGCACCTGTATTAACTGTTATTCCACAAGATTTTAGTTACAAAGCCGAAGTATTTTCATTAGATAATTTTTACAGTCCTGAGAAAGCAGCTTATATCGGGCAGCAAATTTCAAAAACTGTTTTTTCATATGATCTAGTTAAAGAAGAAAATGGCGTTTTGATAATAAGGAGTATATTTGTTGTTAGAACACTAACAGGAGATAAAATATTTTCTGTGGAAAGATTATACGGCATTAATCCTAAAACAGGACAACATGTTATGGGCTACGGCGATAAGGACAGGGAAGGTTATCTTTTTGCTCCAAAAAAACTTAGATATGGCCAGCCATTTACTTATTGGCACATAAATTATGACAATCCGGCACATATGGAATTTAAAGCTGAGGAGGAAGTTCATGGTCTTAAAGTTTATAGGTATGAAACAAATTATAATGCGGATCAGACAGAAAACTTGGAATATTTGCCGGAAGTTCCTGAAAAATATGGCGTTAACCTTGACATTAACTTACAATTATGGGTAGAGCCTGTTACTGGAAGGATGATAAAATATGAAGACAGAACAGAGGCATATTATTATGATATAAGTAGCGGTAAGCGTATGTATCCTTGGAATAAGTTTAATAATAGGTATTCTGATTTAAGTATTAAAGAACAAGTTTCCATTGCGAAAGCAGATAAGAGAACATTTTATTTACTGCATTTTGGTGTGCCGTTTGTAATATTATTAATTGCTGTAATATTATTCGTGTTAGAATTCAAGCAGAGAAAAGAAAAAACATCGCTTGATAGTAGAAATAAAAAACATAGTGAAAAAAAATGAAGCAGGTTATAGAGGGGGCATATTTTAAATTATTTCATAAATATAATAACATTTTTATATTGTAATGGGATTAATAACATATGAATAAAGAGCTGAAGAAAATTATAACAAGAGCTTATGTTGTATTATTAATTATTATCTCAATTGTTGGGTTTTTATTGTTTAATCAGAAAGATTCAGCGGTTACTACAGGTCTAATGACAGGTGATCTGGAACTAACAGTTGGCCGCCCTGAGCATTATTTTACAACAAACTTCTTTATTGCTAATGAAACACGCATTGTGCCGAATATGAATGTAAGCTTAATATTTAATGCTGCTGATTCATCGTGCAGTGGTTTTCTGAATATCACAAAAAGAGACTATAATCCTACAAGCTTCAATATTTCTGGAAGATCATCCATAAGCAAATTCTTAATACTTGACAGCAACCTGTGTTTTAGTAATGCAACTATTCATTTTAATTACACTGATTCTGATATTGGCAACACTACAAATGAAGATACACT
>CAYJAX010000026.1:0-8279 GCA_964368545.1 Candidatus Woesearchaeota archaeon
ATATTTCCCTCCACGACGCTCTTCCGATCTGAAGTAATAAATATGCTAGGAATAGAGCTGTCCGGTATGAGGATAAAATGTGCTTTACTCCCTATGAAAGTTATTAAATGCGGAGTATACAACTACCTGGGAAGAAAGTTAGAGGAAGAAGATGATAGAGCGTGAAAAAATTATAGAAATGCTGAAGAAAATAAATGATCCTGAAATACAGATAGATGTATATACTCTGGGATTGATATATAATCTGGAAATAATTGACAATTCTATAAAATTAAAGATGACATTCACATCACCAATGTGTCCTTACGGTCCGTGGCTAATGAACGACATAAAGACAAAACTGAAAGGTATGGAAGGAGTAAAAAACGTTGATATAGAACTTGTGTTTGAACCCCCGTGGCAGCCCAGCAGTGAAGTAAAAATGATGCTGGGAATAGAATAAATTATATTTCTAGTTAAGATATTAGAATTATCTGAACATTTAATAATTAAATTTAATGTTGATATTAATCTATCAAAATATTTATATATAATATAAGTTCCCAAACCTTCATGCTGGAAATAAATGAAAATAATTTTGAGAAGGAGATTTTAAAATCTGACAAGAATGTTGTTATAGATTTCTGGGCTGAATGGTGTGGTCCATGCAAGGTCATGTCTCCAGTTTTCGAGGAATTAAGCAGGGAACTAAGAGAAGTAAGATTCGTAAAGCTGAATGTAGATGAAAATCAGGAGATATCTTCCCAGCTTGGAGTTATGAGCATTCCAACTTTTATTGTCTTTAAGAATGGAAAAGAGGTTGGAAGGGTTGTTGGCAGCATGTCTAAGAATTCTTTAAAGGAAAAGATTAAAGAGATTATATGAGAATTATTTTTTAATTATTCATGCATAAATTTGTAATCTTTATTCATCATTTCTTAATTCAATAATAAGGAAATAGTTAAAAGGAAAGCATTAGACAATTTTTATGTGCCCTGGTAGCTTAGCCTGGCTATAGTGCGTCCTTGGTAAATAATCCAGATAGGACGAGGTCGCGAGTTCAAATCTCGCCCAGGGCTTTTCACTTAATTAAAAATAATAATTATGTATGGGATTTTACAATTGCAGACTAAGGGAAATATATATAAAAAGGTATTATTATATAAAAAATAAGTTAAGTGAAATATGAAAGCAAAAAATATTATGAAAACAGCATTACTGTTACTCTTGTTTGTAGTTTTACTAAGTCTTTCAGTAGTTTCTCATGCAGAAGACAATGATTGTGAATTCGATATAGAAAAGTATGTTAACAAAGCTAAGGATTATCTTTATAATAATCCTAACTCAGATGCTCTAAGATACAGTAAAAGATTTTTAGGAAATAATTGGAAAGTAGAAATAAATATAGACAATGAAGTGTGGCACATAATCCACTCAAAAGACAATGTTTATGAAGTAGGCAAAGGTTCTCTGAAAAAGAAAGATTTTGCTGTCTATACAACTATGTGCACGCTCCATGACATAGAGAAAAGAGATTTGACTCTAAAAGAAGCTATTAAAGACAAGAAGATATATTACAAGCCTTATGGCTTCAGAAATAGGCTTAAAGCACGTCTTGCCAACTTGTTCTTCTAACTGATAGTTTGGAAAATATAAAAGTTTAAAAACAAAATTATAGATTATTCTGATGATAAAAAGTGACAGAAGACTTACAGATTAAGGAAGCATTAACATATGATGATGTTCTGATAGTGCCAAAGTATTCTGACATAAATTCTAGAAGAAATGTTGACATAACCACAAATTTGACGCCAAAGATAAAGCTGAATATCCCGATGGTTTCCAGCAATATGGACACTGTAACAGAGAGCAGGATGGCTATAGCAATAGCTAGGCTTGGAGGTATAGGTTTAATTCACAGGTTCTTATCAATAAAAGACCAGCTTAATGAAGTTGTAAAAGTAAAAAGAGCAGAAGCAATAGTTATAGAAAATCCTTACACCTTGACATCAGGGCATACATTAAAAGACGCTAAAAAATTAATGGAGGAATTTAGTATAACCGGAATTCCGATTACAGATGAAGTAGGGAGATTTGAAGGCATTCTAACAAGAAGAGACATGATGTTTGAAGACAACATGTTAAAAAAAATCTTGGAAGTTATGACTCCAAAGAATGATGCAGTTACAGCAGAATACGGAATTGATGTAGAAACAGCAAAAAATATCCTGAAACAAAATAAAGTAGAAAAACTGCCGTTATTGGATAAAAACGAAATACTAAAAGGGCTAATTACTGCAAAAGATCTGCTGAGAAAAAAACAATATCCGTTGGCATTAAAAGACAATAAGGGAAGGCTTCTAGTTGGAGCTGCCATAGGAGTTAAAGATGACTACTTAGAAAGGGCTGAAGCAATGATTAATGGAGGTTGTGATGTTTTATGCATTGATATAGCCCATGGTCATTCTGAACTGACAATAAATGCAATAAAAGCTGTCAAGAATAAATTTAGCGATGTAGAAGTTATAGCGGGAAACATTGCAACAGAAGAAGCAACTTATGATTTAATAAAAGCTGGGGCGGATTGTATTAAGGCTGGCATAGGGGGAGGAGCAGCGTGCACTACAAGAATAACTGCAGGAGCAGGCTATCCGCAATTTTCTACAGTTTACAAATGTGCTAAAGTTGCAAATGAATTGGACATACCATTAATGGCAGATAGTGGCATCGGCGGGAAGCCTGGAAATTTTGCAAAGGCAATAGCTGCAGGTGCCAGCACTGTAATGCGCAGTCGTTCACTTGCTGGAACAGAAGAAAGCCCGGGATTGACAATAATGAGGGACGGAAAAAAGTATAAGATTTACAGAGGCAGTGCATCTTTTGGTGCAAACATGGCAAGAAATCAAAGGCTTAACTTAGAGATAGATGAAGGATATAATCCTGAAGGTATTGAAGCCCTGATTCCTTACTCTGGCAGCGTTGAAGAAGTCATAAAGTCATTCTTGGCAGGCTTAAGATCTGGAATGAGTTATTCTGGCGCACATAATATAAAAGAGTTCTGGAAAAAATCTGAATTTGTGAGAATGACGCAGGCAGGAATAAAAGAAAGCTATCCGCATGATGTTGAGGTAATTAAATGACATTATATTTTCTAACAGGAAATGAAGATAAATTGAGAGAAGCCAAATTGATTTTTCCAGAGATAGAAGGATTAAATATAGATTTATTAGAAATACAAAGTATGAACACTCAGGAAATAATAAAACACAAATTAGAAGAGGCAAGAAAGAAACACGATGGGAATTTTATTGTGGAAGATACTTCATTGTACATAGAATGCTTGAATGATCTGCCAGGCCCGTTAATAAAGTGGTTTATGAAAACTCTAGGTTATAAAGGAATTTATAATATCGTAAAAAATTTTGATAATAAAAAAGCAATTGCAAAATGCATAATCGGTTTTTCTCGTGCATCTAAAGTAGAATATTTTGAAGGTGCAGTGCATGGAAAAATTGTTGAACCGGAAGGAACTGGTTTTGGTTGGGATCCGATATTTCAGCCAGAAAACCATGACAAAACATTTGGGCAAATGACTGCAGAAGAAAAAAACAGGATTAGTATGAGGAAATTGGCTTTTGAGAAGTTAAAGGAATATCTGGAACAAAATTACAAAGATTTATAAAAATATGATGATGTCTTCTAGAATTATGCGGGGGTGCCAGAGATCACTGTAAAAAGTGTACTGGAACCTGGTCAATCTCCTCATGGAGGACTAGATGGGCAGGAAGCTGATTAATGCTTTGCTAAACTCAGATTTGCCAAACTTAAGACCAGCATTGGAGAAATCCTGTGGGTTAGTCCCTACGCAGGTTCAAATCCTGTCCCCCGCATAATACTCACAGTTACATGCGGTAACTATTTTTTCTCAAATTTCTTCAATTTCCTTAAATTTGTGTCAACGCATGTAACTAGAAGTTAAGTGCGAGGGACATGCTAATGACCTGCAGTCACATGCGTTAACTTCCAGTATAAGTTTTTATAATTCTATATTATTCTGCTTATTTATATTCTCTTCTTCTTGCTGAACAGTAGCAAGATTAAATAAAAATTTTAAAAAACATCTTGTTGTGCCGTTTTTGTGCACTTTTTGTTAAGGACATTTATATTCTTTCTAAATAATTTATTATTTTATGAAAACAAAATGTAAATTATGCAGTAAGAGGATAACAAACGGCTACAAGTTTCTGTGCCATAACTGTTTTGAGTTCTTTGAATGGCGCTACGGTTCAATGGAAGAAATTGAGAAGGCTCTTCAAGAATATGACAATGCAAGACGAAGAAACAACTATAACAACAGAAAAACAAAATACAAAGACAGATGGAGGAAACAGGAAAATGAAACTGACTAAAGGAATGGCTTATTATTTTATGTTCTGGATATTGTATTTACCATTATCTATAGTGATCACTTTAATGCTAAACTTTGGTTTAGAAGAGTTTTTTGTGTCTTTAGGGCTGGGAGCACTGATATTGCTAGTATTTCTTTCAGTAAGGCTCCTTGCAGTGAAATTAAGAGAGAATGGTTCACCCTCTATCCCTTCAGATAATATTAGTGAAATCCCAGTTTCTGAAGACAACATTGTAGAACAAAATGCAGTGGAGGTGTAAAATGAAGAGATACAGCCTGCTTAACTTGTTAGTGATCTTTGCTATTTTTTTAATTCCGGCAGTTTATGCAGAAATAAGCTTTGACGGAGAAATTTCAGGAGAAGAACAGGCACAGTTTGACGAAATATTAAGTCCAGTAATGAAAATCTATAATTTTGTTAAGTATGCTGCAACTGTTGCTGGTGTTTTAATGTTAGTATTTGCTGGAATAAGCTTTGTGACTTCTGGTGGAGAGCAGATCAAGAAAGAGAAAGCAAAGAATATGGCAGCAGGAGTAATTATAGGTTTGATAGTTATTTGGGTTGCCCCGCTAATTGTAAATGTAATATTTAGTTAAGGAGAAAAATGAAGGTTATGGATTTGTTTGCAGGATGCGGAGGATTTAGCTATGGCTTTTCCAAATCAGGCTTTGAAGTTGTAAGCTTTGTAGAATTGTGGCAGCCTGCAATAAATACGTTTCTTAAGAATCATCCAAATGCTAAACATTTAGGATATGACATAACAAGAATAAAAAATGAGGACATTGAAAAATATAAGGGAAAAATTGATTTCATAATTGGAGGACCGCCCTGCCAAGGATTTTCTATGGCTGGAAAGAGAAATCCTAAAGACAAAAGAAACCAGCTTTACAAAGAGTTTCTAAGATTTGTAAAAATAATAAATCCTGAAATTGTTGTAATGGAAAATGTTAAGGGAGTTCTAAGTATGCAAGATACAGACAATGAAAGAATAATTAACAAAATAATTAATGAGTTTATTAAAAATAATTACTTTGTATGCTATAAATTACTTAATTCTTCAGATTATGGAGTTCCACAGAACAGGGAGAGAGTTGTTATAATAGCAAAGAAGCTGGATTTATTTCCTAAAGAAAATAATACAAGAATCAATGTTATTGATTCGTTAAGGGATTTACCTTATGAAGAAAATAATCTTAATGGCCACTTATTGTTTAATACAACAAAAGAAATTACTGAAAGAATAAGAAATTTAAATCATGGAGAAAGATTGGCATCAAAATATAATTTTTCAAGACAGAGAATACATCCTGACAGGCCCTCTCCTACAGTTTCTACAAAGCCATTGTTCATTCATCCTGTTTATGATAGGTTACTGACTCCTAGAGAACTTGCAAGAATCCAGAGTTTTCCAGATTCATTTGAATTTACAGGATCTAAAACTGCAATGGTAAAGCAGGTTGGAAACGCTGTGCCTCCCTTGATGGCTGAAGCTATTGCTACAACTCTAAGGAGGAAAGTGCAATGTGAATAAAAAATTAATTCCCATATTCTTCTTTCTGTTTTTGTTTGTTCAGTACAGCCATGCATTTGAATGCTCATTAACTTCTGATCCAGAATACTGCAGTTCAATAATAAATTCAGAAATTAATGAAACAGAAAAAGACTTAGTTTTATCCTCTTTATTATATCAACATACTTCATATCCAAATCATACTTTTGTAGAAAATTATAATCTACAATTAAATGTAACAGAACCGCCAAACAATACAGAAATATACAATTCAATCCAGATAAAAAATGCATGGCTTTCTTTTTTAGCAATATTCCCATCAGTTTATGAAAATAATATTCTTTATGTTTCAGAAAATACAAAATTATTGTCAGAATATAATTATACAGCAGAAATTCCTGAGAATTATGAAGCAGAAAGCTATCCTGAGAACAGCGAGGGAAACTGCAAAAGAATTTACAAATTAACAAAAAATGAAAAGAAGCTGAATTATTTTCTGAATGGCAACCCAATAGGTGAAGGAAAATTCGCAGAAGTTAATATTAATTCAAATGGAACAATTAAGTCAGAACTAACTATAGACACTGAAATTGAGGTAAAACATTATAAATGGAAAAGATACTGTGCAGCAACAAGAAGAGGCAGGTGCATTAGATATGAATACAGGTGCGAATATACAAATACTGAATATCCAAAAGACAATCTGAAGATCTTAGAAGAAAAACAGATTCAGCTTTACACTTTAACGCCCTCTTCTCACCTTGAGGTAGCAAGAGTATATAATAACATAACAGAGGCAAGATTTCGAGCTGAGAATTATGCATTTGCTTCCTTAAAGTTCAACAGTTCGTACATAAACTACCAGAATTATGCATATAATTTAGTCTTTGACAAGAAGCCTTATTATTTTGCTTATCTTGAAGCTAAGAATTTCTCACATATAAGCTACAGGAATCTTTACCTAAGCAACAATACTCTTTTTGTAAAAAACACGGATAATTGTGAGATATGGAGCTATAACCACTTCCATAACTTCAGCTCTGAGTGCGACTTAACTCCAAACGGAGAAGAACTTGAAGATTTTAAGCTACTGGAAGAGAAAAATGTAGATTTGGACTTGGTTATTTATGTAATTATTTTTCTTTTGGTAGTTTATATCTGCTACAGAGTAGCAAGAAGCCAGTTAAGGAAGGTTGTCTTTGTTTTAATAATATTATTGCTTCTTTTGATTCCTAATGCTTTTGCTGTTGATCCACCACCGCCAGAAGAGCCTGAGGAAAACTGCGGTTTAACAAATCTGGCTTCGTGTCTTCCAGAGAAGATTTATGATTATTTTTTAGTCCTTATTAACGCCCCCTTAATTCCATTATTAGGACTGATACAGTTGTTATTAACTGCTGATATTTCAATTGATATATTTCACGGCGTCTGGTCAGTAATAAGATATATTCTTTCATTCTTCTATGTCTTTCTTTTTCTTTATGCAGGATTTATTTTCATAACTTCAAGCTCAAATCCAATAAGAAGAACGCAGGCTAAAGAAATAATCAAAGATACTTTCATTATGATCATTTTGATTCAGGGATCATTCTATATTTATGACATGGTGCTAGGCTTGAATTCAATTTTAAGCAACAGCATTTTAACAATGATTGAGCCAGAATTTTTTCTTATAACAGTTGACAACATAGTTAATGTTGGTCTTGAACTGTTTTTTTCAGTAGCTTATGCAATAACTTTATTCTTGACTGTTTTACTGCTGATAATGAGATATATTGTTGTGAGTCTTGGAGTTGTATTCTTTCCAATAGGAATATTCTGCTATTTTGTTCCGCCTTTAAGAAGCTACGGAAGATTTATTATACATTTATTGGGGGTGTTCATTTTTGTAACATTCTTTGATTTGCTGATAATTCTTGCATGCTCAATGATTATTGAAGCGCCGATATTTGCAAGCATAAAAATTCTTGTAATGATTGCATGCTTTTCGATTGTAAATTATACGTTATGGAAGACAATAAAACTAGTGTTTGGGAAGGCAGTTGACAATGCAGGGGATAAATTAAGTGATGCAATAAAATATGTTGCAATGGCGGTGTAGAAAATGGGATATGATATTCCACCACAACTGCACCACAAAGAGAAGATAATCTTCGGATTAACTTTCTCTCAGTTAGCGTATGCTTTCCCTACCTTTCTGTTAATATTCCTAATATTAAAATCTGGGATGAAAATAGAAGTTTCAGTATCATTTTCAATTTTCATAGCACTAATTGCAGCTTTCTTCATGTTCTTTGACGGAAAAAACAGAATAAAAAATATCTACAATTATTTAAAAAATCAGAAAGTAGAAGTATTGTCTTCAAAATTAAAACAAATCA
>CAYJAX010000027.1:0-8199 GCA_964368545.1 Candidatus Woesearchaeota archaeon
ACTACAAGTGATGCTCTCGGCTGGATTTATTTTGTTTTTTTCATTATAGGCCTAATAACATTAATCGATCTTGTTTTAGGATTCGACATGATAAAAGACAACTTCAAACTCAGAGCTGACTTATTCAATTTTTTAACAGCAATAATTACTTTAGTATTTTTCATATTTTACATCAGAGTAGCAGAAGACAGATGGGTCATACTCATAGCTGTACCAATGTTTTATCTAATAGGAAAAGGAATTTTATACGTTCTAGACTACTTCAAAGGATTGCATATCTACTTCAAGTCTTTTATAATAATCGCGATAGTGATTTTAGGCTCAATACCCCAGTTATCAACTGCAAACAAACTAATTTTAGACAAGAAAGACTCATACAAAGAAGTTAAAGACGCAGCATTATGGATAAAAGAAAACAGCGAAATCAAGGATTACGTCGTTACCAACTCAGGACCTCAGACAGTTTATTACTCTGAAAGAAATGTTATAGGTTGGGGCAGCGATGAAAAAGAATTTGAAAACATACTAGAAAAGTACAAGCCAAAATACTTGACAATCTCTGTCTTTGAAAGGCATAGCGAGTGGGTTTACAACTACCCTCAAAAGCTGGGAGAAAAAGCTAAGCCAGTCAAGGTTTATTCTGCCAACAACCAAAACATACTATTTATTTACGAAGCAAGCTATTAACTGTTTCTTTAATTATTCTTGAATGCTCCCTTTCAGAAAATCTTTTTGTTGAATGCACTATACGATCCTTATTTTTTTCCTTGAACTTTTCTGCCATTATCTTTTCTATTTTTTCTGCAAATGCCTTTGTGTCATATGGTTTAGCTAAGTATCCATTAACTCCATTAACTACTATCTCTGAAGGTCCAGCTCCATCATCCCAAGCAACTACGGGACAACCGCAAGCCATTGCTTCCACAGGCACTAATCCAAAATCTTCTTTTATAGACGGAAATGCAAATACTTCTGCCTCATTGTACAATGCTACAAGGTCATTATCAGGTATGTAGCCTAAAAATTTTATCTTGTTTTTCATACCAATCCTTTTAGCAAGCTCAAGCAACTTTATCTTATAACTTTCTGCTATTTTTCCACTAAAAACTAAAACCAAATTCTCATCTTTTATGTGACTCATTGCATCTACAAGCAGTTCATACATCTTATCAGGTATGAGCCTTCCATGGCAGAATATGAACTTATTATTTATACTGTACTTCTTATTAACATACCTTGTCTTTCTTCTGTCAAGCACCTTAAACATGGAACTCACAGGAGGATAACACACTAAAGAATTTACACTATAAATATTATCTATCCTGCCTTTAGTATACAAGCTGTTTACTAATACCTTATCAGCATTCTTAATGCATTTCTTGTCATCTATTCTTAATATAGGCCCCATTATTATACCAGCAAGGAGAGCTATTCCCCTTCCTATATCACTACCCCAATATTTTGTTTTCTTGCCTTTCAAGTACAGAAAGTTCGGAGGATGATGAATATAAACAGCATAAGGCACTCCACTTATTTTTTTAATGTGGCTGCAAAGCCTTGAGCATATGTAGCTGTGGCTTATGAAGCAGTCTACATCTTTAAATTTCTTGAAAACACTGTGATTTACAAAAGAATACATTATCTTCAGAAAATTCTTACTTAAAATACTGCTTGAATGCTCAACAACTTCCAGACCACTAAATAATTCTTCACTAACATCTTTATTCACAGAAGCAAAAGAAACTTTCACATTGTTTTCTCTACTCAAGCTTCTCGCCTGGAACTCCATAACTCTCTCAAGACCTCCTAATCCCAGCAAAAAATCGTATGCTATCACTATTTTCTTCATTTTTCAACCCTCAAACAAGCTATTACTTCAGACGCAGGAACCATCCAGCAAAAAAACCTCTCATAAACTCCAGGAGACACATTTATTACAGGATTCATCACATAATTTATTATCGTGAATGACAACCTTGAAAAATTCAGCTTCTTGTTTATCACTTTAAACTTTGGCATGTCATAATAAATTTCATCTGTAAAAAAATCAAATGTGAAATACGAAAACAGTCTCTTGTGCGTTGGATCCCTGTAGTTCACGCCACAGCTGAAGTGCGGGACTCTTATGTTTATCACTGCTCCATTCCTGCATATTCGTTTTAGTTCTCTCATAACATCTGTAAGATTATCTACATGTTCAAGTATGTGAGAGCAGAAAACTTCATCAAACTCGTTATTCTTGAAAGGATACGGAAACTTGTTCAGTGAATGAACTACATCAACTCCCTCCAGCTTCAATTCATCAAGGTTCAGCCATCCTTCTTCTTTCGGCTTAATGTCCTTACCGCACCCCATATTCAGCCTTTTCATCTTTCAGCCCTCATCAGCCATCCTCTCTCAGTTGTCAGATTCTTATTCTTCAGCTTTGAAACCAGAGAAGAATAAATAAATATTGCTATCCAAAACTTTAGCGCAATCATTACCTTAATGCTTCTAGCTATCCAGATTTTTCTTAAATAGTAAGCAAATAATGGAAGATAAAAGTTTAAGAAATTAATTTTTATTCCATACTTATTAAACACCTGGGTTCTTGCCTTTTCAGTCCTCTTCTTCTGTTTTATTATATCTTTTATCTTTACATCCTTCAATATAGCGTGCATCCTAGGCATTTTAGGATCATCCAGAACTGCTATCTTGTAGCCTCTGCGCATTATATCAAGTGTTCTCTCAAAATCATCTCCCAAAGTTATATTTTCTGTGTACAGCTCTTTTCTGAAAATATTTACTAGAAACGGGAAACCATTCTTCGTATTGTCAATATACTTCATATCACCATATTTGTATGTGTATTTTTCTTTTTGAAATTCTATCCAGAAATATGTCCCCCACATATTACCCAAATACGCAAGATTATTATTACTGCACTTTGTCTCGTATTCTATCGGGAATGATTCTGCTATACCGCCGAATTTCTCATCTTCAAACCATGAAATCATTCTCTCAAAATCTTTTTTATCATTTACTTTGAATATCCAGTCAGCATCATGAACTATAATTATATCTCCATTTGCTTTTTTTATTATCCTGTTTATTACGACATTCTTTCCTTTCCTCTCATTAAGAAGAATATGCCTCACAAACTTGTATCTTTTAACTATATTCTCTGTATTGTCTGTGCTTCCATCATTGCCGACTATCACTTCTATCTCAGGAAAATCTTTTTTTATAACGGCTAGATTGTCCAGCACTTTTCCTATGCACATCTCTTCATTGTGCGCTGCTATCAAAAATGTTACTCTCTTCATTTTAGCTTATCATAAATCCTTACTATAAATCTTAAAGGAGAATATATCAGCCTCAGCCTTGCTATAGCCAGAAACATCTCTACTGATGCTTTCTTTACGTCCAGCTTTGATCCTTCACTGTCGTTCCACACAGTAGGTATCTCGTATACAGAATATTTTTTTTTCTTCAGCTGATACAGCAAGTCCACATCAAAAGCCCATCTTGTTATACCCAAATTATTAATCACGCTTTTTATAACTTCCTTCTTGAACAACTTTGCGCCACACTGCGAATCCCAAACTTTAATCCCAAACAAAATTCTCGTCATAATATTAAATATTCTTGACGCTATTCTCCTATTAATCGGCTGTTTTGGACTGACCTTGGCTCCTTTAATCCATCTTGATGCTATAATGCAATCGTGGCCACCAATGTTTCTCACAAGATCATAAAATGCTTCAGGCTTAGTAGAATTGTCTGCATCTACAAAACCTATCAATCCTCCCTCTGCCATTTTGAATCCCTCTGTTACGGCGCCTCCTTTTCCTATAGCCTCTTTAATGTCCAGGTAAATTATCTGCTTGTTTTTCTTAGCAATAGATTTCACAACACCAAGAGTGTCATCTTTACATCCATTCAGTACAACAATAATCTCAAAATTATCCCCGCACTTCTCACTAAAAAAAATAGAATATTCTTCCAAAGTCTTTCTAATCCTATTTTCTTCATTATATGCCGGTATTATTATTGACAGTTCTTGCATTTTTTATAAGGGTGAACAACAATAAAGTTATAAACATTAGCCCCATGATGATCATTAAAATTATTATTACCTGCGATATTGAGTCATGCATAAGGATTATTCCTGTGACCTCCAAAACATTATACACTAGTAGCAGATAGATAAACTTTATTCTGTTAAGCGAAAGATTATACATTGCAAGTAAATAAGACAGAGAAAATAAAGACATTATTATTGCAAACGGTGCTATGTAATCTGCTATTCCAATATAAGTGCTGCCGAACAGCATGAGAACCACCAATCTCGGCATCATAAAATACCCAATTGTTATAGCCAAAGAGACGATTAACACCATAATTATTGCTTTCTTTAGTATATGGACATTAGGCTTGTTCTTAGCATCCATCTCTGCCACTTTTGGAAACATAACCATTGATATTGCCAAAGTTGCAAAAAATACTATCCTTCCAAGCAAGGCTGCTGCTGCATAGTATCCAGAACTTACACCATCAAAATAGTGCTTCACCAGTATAACATCTATGCTGTAGAAAGCAGTAAGACTTAATAATGTCACAAGAACAGGAATGGAATATTTATATATCGAGCTTTTTTCTATCTCTGCATACTTTCTTGAATACTTCTTTCTAAGCTTGAATAGAGAAAAACCAAATGAAAACAAATATGACATTACTATTCCAAGAACAGCACCCGCAAGCTTAAAGCCGAGAAGAACAAGCACGAATCCCACAACAAGCTTGCTCAGGGCTTCTACTACAATGTTAGCTCCCAATTTCTTAAAACTTTGCATACCCTGAAAAACTCCCCTGTTCACAGGCAGCAATAAAGTCAGAGGAGTCACTAATAAAAATATTACAATGCTTAATTGATCTATCTTGAGAAAACCTGAAAGCAATCTGCTCATGGCGATAAAGATTATTAACAAAATTATTCCTAGAATCAACAATTTTCTCAAAGACCTGTATAACAGGTAATTTATGCTGTCCAGCTTGTTCTCAGCCTTGAATTTAGCAACAAACTTTGAGATTGTTGTTTGAATAACATTGAAAGGAACCAATAACAAATACAAAAGCGAAAGTATTGCGCCGAGTGCTCCATAATCTGCAGGCCCCAGAAACCTACCCATACCAAAATGATAGATGTAGCCTGCAGCATTTGCTATCATTGTCGCAGTAAAAAGTATTATTCCATCTCTTATCAGGCTGTCATCCTTCTCATACCTAAGCAGTTTTTTTATAATATCCATATTAAGCTAGAAAATAATAGTTCTATTGCTATAAATGAGTATGTTATCTGCTTCTCTGTAAATTTTCCTGTCCTAGTGAACAAATGTATTAATGAATAAATCTTTCTTTTGTGTAGAGATATTACTTTTCCATCTTTGTATTCCCCATAACTATTTGCTTTAAATTTAGATCTGGCTTTGAGAAGGAACTCTATGAAGAATGGTATGCTGCATATCAGCGCTGCCCTTTCTATGTTTCCAACTATTGCTATTACGGCAACTACACCTCCAAGCAGGTAAGTAAGAGAATCTCCAGGAAGAATTCTTGCAGGATAGCTGTTGTAAACAAAAAAAGCAAGCAACGAACAGAAAGTCAAAAGAGCTATAAGCGCAGCCACATAAGAAGAATTAACATAAGCATACAAACCTAACATACCAATATATACCAAGCCCATACCTGCTTCAAGCCCATTTATACCTGCCAGAATATTCACCATATTTGCTGCTCCACTAACACCAACAGGTACAAGTATCAACGGATAAAGTATTCCAAAATCTATCACTCCAATAAATGGCAGGCCCATATCTGTTTTCCCAACATTTATGGCCATAAGAGGCACTGCAGCTATCAAAGTCAAGAGAGGCTTCTGCCACTGCTTCAACCCTTTCGACGAGTCTTTATTACTATCCACAACAAGATCATCCAAGAACCCAATAATTGTTATCGTGAGTATGGCAGTTATTGAACTAAAAAGTATTACAAGATTGTAGTGATTTAATACCAAACCTATAGTTGTGCTACCAGAAATGAATGTCCTGAAGAATATGAAGATCATAAGTCCTGCCATTATGCCAAACAGTACTGCAAGCCCTCCAGATATAGGCACTAGCGGCTTGTCTTTTTTGTTCTGGTCTTTTACAGTCAATCCTATTCTCTTAAGATATCTAATAAGCCAAGGAGTTACAGCCAGCACTACGAGAAAGCTGAGAATTCCATACGAAGCAACATAGTAAAGCATGTTAGACTGGTAATGAGAATATATTAAAAATCTTTCTACAGTTTATTTTACATTGTCGCATCTACTGGCTTAGCATGATTTGCTTGGAAAAGAATATTAAGTTTTGCATTCTTTAAATAATTTAAATGAAAGAGATAACAGAAGAGAAACTAGAAAAGTACTTTGAAGTTACAGGAAGAGCATTAAACAAAGTAATAATAAGTGATGGGAATATAACTAATGCTAAAGAAGCAGCAGAAGATTTCTTAAGAATGGCAAAAAGCTATTATGAAGATGCAAAACACTTTATGAAAAAAGGAGATTATGTAACAGCATTTGCAGCACTGAATTACGCACACGGATGGCTAGATGCAGGCGCAAGAATAGGGTTATTTGATGTCCAAGGCGACAGCGAATTGTTTACAGTTGGTTAGAAAAATGCAGCCAAAAATAATTTTAGTAACAGGAAGTGTGGCTACAGGAAAAACTACAACAGCCAAAGAAATTTCGAGAAAAACAAATTGTGAATACATAAATATTAATGAACTGATTAAAAAAAATAAAATCTACGACAATTACAATAGAAAACTTGACAGCTATGAAGTTAAGATCAACAAGCTTAATACATTTTTAATAAAATTAATAAAAAAAAACAGAAATGGTTTAGTACTGGACAGCCATCTAAGCCATTACATAGATAGCAAATATGCAGACTTGTGCGTGGTATGCAAGTGCGACATAAAAATGCTGAAGAAACGCTTAGAAATTCGAGGCTATAGCGAAGAAAAAATACGGGAGAACCTTGATTCAGAAATATTTGATGTATGCCTCGTGGAAGCGCTGGAGAAGAAACATAAAGTAATAATTGTAGACACCACAGAAAATAAATTGAATTACAATATAAAAATAATAATAGAGAGAATAAAAGAGATTTAGCAAATATATTCTCTTTTACATAAAGCTTTATAAACGTAAACTATTCTATGTGTTTTAATGAAATCAAATTCAAACAAAAACTTATGGTATGTTCTCGGCGGTGCTATAGTTTTAGTATTAGTAGTAGCACTGGGAGTAAGCGTAACCGGACAGACAACTGGAACATGCGTCGATTCTGACGGTACTAATGTTTATACAGCAGGCGGAGTCAGGTATACGATAAATGGTGTTGAGTCAAGGCAAAACGACAACTGTGTTGATGAGAACAGAGTTAAAGAATATACATGTAGGGAAGGCAGGCCAGCTTCAAGCATTGTAACATGCAAATATGGTTGCAACCGTGGCGCATGCTTAAGAGCTCCTAAAAATTTGCCAGACTTGACAATTACAGCTCATGGTTCTCAAAATTTTAGATATAGGTCTAGTTCGCTTACTGATTATGACTATTTTATAACTGTAAAAAACATAGGAGTAGTTTCTACTACTATAAATAATATTAGTGCGTCTCTTTCTTTGCAAAGTTCGACAGCAGGAACTTCGACATATTTACTAATTCAACCAATAAATCTATCTCCTGGTCAAGAGGTAACCTTAACTTCCCAAAATACTCTAACTTGTAATACTGAAAGTAGTGTTCAAGCAACTGTCAGAGCAGATCCAAATAATAGAATAACTGAAACTAATGAAAATAATAATATGCAGACTTCTACATTTACATGTCCTAGAATGCCTGTTCCGACACTGGATGTAGACCTTGCAGTAATAAACCAAGAATTTTTAAATATGCAGGCTAATGACACTAATAATCCTAATAACATTGCTTATACTCACTCAATCACAGTACAGAATTTAGGGACTACTCCTACAGGGAATTTCTTTTTATGGACTAGGGTACAAAGAACAGGACTTGATGGCTCAGTTGTGACTTATACTACAGGAAGACAGACAAGTCTGGCAGCAGGTGCTTCAACCGTTCTGGTAATAGATAGAATCTG
>CAYJAX010000028.1:0-8181 GCA_964368545.1 Candidatus Woesearchaeota archaeon
CACCGATATCTACACTGTTACCCTACACGACGCTCTTCCGATCTATAGTAAACTTTAATCTTCCAGAATCCAGTTTCATGACGTTATTCACTAATCCCGCATTCTCAAGAACATCTAGCATTGTCTTTCCAGATGCCGAGAAATCATGGCTTCCGGGAATAATATACACAGGAATATCATATTCTTTAAGCCTGTTTAATAGCAAGGCAGTTTCTTTAAGTATGTCAATTGATGGCAGTGCAGTGTCAAACAAGTCTCCAGCTATCAACACAAAGCCTACATGTTCTTCTACACATTTCTCAACTGCAGCTTTAAAACTTTTAAGATTTATGTCTCTGATTGTGGATTCGTGCCAGCCACCTATATGGCAGTCTGACATGTGTGCGAACTTCATACTATTAGCTGAAGTTATTTTTGTTTTTATATATGATTATAGTGCAATATATCTGTCTAAATTTTTAGTTCTGGCATTCTGTTTCTTCTACGCAACAAGAATATAGCTATAATAGCAATCAAGACAATTAACAGTGAGAAATATATGTAGAATTTTTTCCTGCCTGACCATTCAATAAAATTTAAGATATTAGTCTTTGTTCCTGTCTCGTTGATAGTTGAGTTGTCTTTTAATATAAGTTCATTACTATTAATTGTGATATTCTCTTCATTAGTATCTGGAACTTTCTCAGCAGGCTTGGTCTCGTTTATTTCTATAAACTCTGTCCTATCAAAGCTGACAATCTCTCCAAACTGGGTTTTATAGCTGCCTCTCACAAAAAGCGGGTATTTTCCGTCAGGCATTTCTTTCTTGTTTAGAATGAATAATTTTTCTTCTCCTGCGGGAAGCAGACTGATCTTTTCACTTCTTTCTTTATCCAATATGTTGCTTCTCATGTTTATGTCTAAATCAAAGAAATCATTTATAACCTTGGAAGAAGGGTTTCTGAAATATATTTTTACATCTTCGTCTTTCTTATATTTCTTGTTGTACTTATCAAACCTTATTTCAGGGGTTATCACGTCTACTTTAAAATTTAGTTTTGGAGTGCTCTTGTCTTTTTTGTTATCTCCTGAATAGTCAATATCGAATTCTATGGTGTTGTCGAACCCTTGTATTTCTCCTTCGATGAAGAATGTTTTGCTTTTATTCCCGCTTATTAGCCCATACCACGAATAAGTATTATCAGAAAGACCATTTAGATCAGTTTCATATATTTTAAAGAATTTCGGCTTTAAAATTAAATTAGTAACATCAACATGATAAGGAAAGGTATTTGTCAGGTTGAACTTAAACCTTATTCTCTCCCCAATGTCAAACTTGTCTTTTGGAAACTTCTCAGCAACAACACCAAGACCGTACTCAAGAACTTTAATTTCTGTTTCCTTCTTAATTCTCTGCTCTTTGCTGCCGTCGAAGTAGGTTATTATAGTATTAAGAACAAACTCTCCTCCACGCAAAGGAATAACTCTATAGCTGCATCGTATATTATCATTCTTGTAAAGAGTAATTTCCAACTTTATTGTTCCGTCAACCATCTCACAGCCTGTGCTATCAACAAACAGTAAGCCATCAGACACATTCTCGATAAGCACTAAGTTCTCAGCTCTGTATCCGCCGTCCTTGTTTTCAATGTCTATATTTACAGTAAAAACATCATCTTTTCTTACAGGCCCGTCATTTGCAGCTTTTTTAGTAACAACAACATTCGCAACTTTTCTGTAAACAGCTATTGATGCAGAATAGTCTTCTTCGACGCCATTAAGGCATACTTCAGTATTGCCATTTTTCTCGCATTCATCGCCGAGAAGAAGGAAACTTCCGCTATCATATTCTACCAGAACTTTCTTGCCGTTGATGTGGACATTTATATCTTTGCCATCAACTGTTGTTTTTCCGTCGTCATTTATTGTTCCACTGTAAACTACTGTCTGATAGTCTGCACTCGCAAGACTTGACATTATAAAAAAGAATAATAAAATGTATATACCTCTTTTAATTATATTCCATGCCATTTGTTTCTAAATTTCTTAAGATAATCTTAACCTCTCCCCATTCTTTAATAAGTGAAGATTATAGCCAAGCTTGTAGTCCAAACTTTCAGCAAGCTTTAGGGCTGCATTGAGCTGTATTTCTTCTCCCTGAGATGGAATAAAATGTTTTGGCTTGACCATCTTTATAAAATCTTTTATGTCTTCTGAAAAGCCGTGGCCTGAAGAGTGAAGATCCCTATAAATCTTGACTTTGTTCAGCTCTAAAAGTTTCTCAAGCCTTTCCCTGTTAGCTTTATTTACAGGTGTGGGTATTACACTGCAGGAAAACATAACCCTATCTCCCTCCCTGAATGTGAAAGGCAGCTGTTTGTTAATAATCTTGTCCAATATCGAGCCAGGCTCACCCTGACCACCTGTGCATATTACTGCATACTTATCTCTTCTACTGTCTACTTCTTTAAGCATGAACCTCCTGTGGTTTCCATACTTGCACACGTGAATTTTTCCTGGGACATTAAATAATCTTGTCTTTCGTGCAGCTTCTATATACTTAGCCATGGATCTTCCAACTACAACTATTTTTCTCCTCAGCTTTCTGCATAATTCTATAGTGCTCTTTATTCTCGGTATATGGGAAGAAAACATTGTGATGAATATTGCCTTGCCTGTGTGATCGTCTTCCAATAAAACTTTTCTCAGCATTTCTTTAGCTTCTGATTCTGACGGGCTATGGCCTTCTCTATTTGCATACATTGATTCAGTAATCAGGCACAATACATCTCCGCTGCTGCCAAGTTCCTTTAGCCTCTTGTAGTTTGTCTTGTGTCCCATTGTTGGGTTTTCATCAAACTTGAAGTCATTGCCGTAAACAATAATCCCTTCGCTTGTATGTAAAGCCACTATTGCGCACTGCAGTGTGGAATGCGTGACAGTTATTAGTTCAACTGTAATGTTTTCTGAAATCTTCATTTTAGTGTCTAGATTCATTTTTATAAACTTGTTTGGCAGCATTATGTCGTCATCCCTTAATGTCTCTTTCAGTACTTCTATAGTATAATGGCTTCCTATTATAGGTGCTTTGTATTTCGCAGCTAGAAACTGGACAGAAGATATGTGATCCAAATGGCAGTGGCCAAGAACTATTGCCTTGACTTTGTTTTTCCAGTCAGATATTTTGTTGTCGTTAGGAACTGCACCTATATCTATAAGCTGTTGTGTTGACAAGACTCTTATGTTTCCCTCTTCTGACTCCTGCTGTGCCAAAACTGAAACATCAATGCCCATATCAAGAATTACTACTTCATCATCTACTCTTACTGCAGTCATGTTCTTGCCTACCTCTTCATAGCCGCTGACTGCGCAGATCTCTATCTCCATTAAGATTTTTAATAATTATAGTAGTATATAAAGCATTTAGTTTAACATTTTTCATCAGTAATATTTTACAGAATTATGCAATTAAATTCTATATTAGTGTCTTTCCTGTCCTTAAGAAATTTCGTATAACACAACACATATCTAATAAGGAACATTTAAATACAAAAAAAGAATTATTTTACAATGAGAACATATGGAAAAAATAAAGCAGCTGGAAAGCACGGCAGACATTCTCAGAAGGGATGTTTTGAAGATGACTACAACAGCATGCTCAGGACATCCTACTTCATGCATGTCATGCGCAGAAATAATGTCTGTGCTGTTCTTCAGTGAGATGTCTTATGATACTAAGAATTCGTTTAACCAGAATAATGATGAATTTATATTATCTAAAGGTCATGCTGCTCCAATATTGTATTCAGTTTTATACAGGTCGGGATGTATTGACTACGACTTAAATACATTAAGGCAGTTTGGCTCGCCACTAGAAGGGCATCCAATGCCTTCATCTCTAAAATGGGTTAAGGTAGCTAGTGGTTCTTTAGGCCAGGGATTGTCCGTTGGTGTTGGTATGGCTCTGGCTTGCAAGATGCAGAAAAAAAAATCTAGAGTTTATGTCCTTCTTGGAGACTCTGAATGTGCTGAAGGTTCTGTATATGAGGCTCTTGAATTGGCATGTCACTACAAACTAAACAACTTGTGCGCAATAGTTGACGTTAACAGGCTAGGACAAAGTGGAGAAACAATGCTTGGCCATGACTTAAACTCATACAAAAAAAGGTTTGAGGGTTTTGGATGGAATGTAGTTGTAGTGAACGGTCATAATATAAAACAGTTAATTAAGGCATTTGGCATTGCAAGAAAGGAAAATAAAAAGCCTACAATTATAATATCTAAGACAATTAAAGGAAGAGGAGTTTCATTTCTGGAAGATAAAGAAGGGTGGCATGGAAAAGCCCTTAATGAAGCTGAACTGGAGCAAGCACTGAAAGAAATTCCAGATCATATAATGCCTAATATTAAAATAAAAAATCCTGCAAAAGACAGCAAAAAAACTAAACATATTGTGAACTCCATAAATACTTCATATAAAATTAATGACAGTGTGGCAACTAGGGAATCTTATGGCAAGGCTCTTGTTAAGTTAGCTAGGAATGACTATAGTGTAATAGCTGTAGATGCCGAAGTGAAGAATTCTACTTATGCTGAATATATGAAAAATAATTATCCTAATAGATACCTGGAGGCTTATATTGCAGAGCAGAACATGATATCTATGTCGTTGGGACTTTCTGTTAAAGGTTTTAATGTTTTCGCATCAAGTTTTGCATGTTTCTTGACAAGAGCTCATGACCAGCTGAGGATGGCTGTCCTGTCTGACGTATCTCTAACAGTTGTTGGTTCGCATGCTGGAGTATCAATCGGAGAAGATGGTCCTTCACAAATGGGTCTTGAAGACATTTCAATGTTTAGAGCACTGCCAAACAGCATAATACTCTATCCTTGCGATGCAGTTTCTGCAGAAAAGCTGACATGCTTAGCATCCAACACTAAAAGCATAAAATACATAAGAACTACAAGAGCTAAGACTCCAGTAATTTATACTAATAAAGATGAGTTTTTTATTAATGACTTTAAAGTTCTTAAAAGTTCTGAAAATGACTGCGCTGTCTTAGTTGGTGCAGGAATAACGCTACATGAGGCACTAAAAGCATATGAAAGGTTAGTATCAGATAACATTCATGTTGCTGTCGTAGACTTGTACTGTGTGAAACCTTTTAATTCCAAGAAGTTTTTACAGTTAGTCAAGAAGTCAGGAAGTAAAGTAATAGTTGTTGAAGATCACTACAGTGAGGGTGGCATTGGAGAGATGATATCTAGAGAGTTCGTAGGTGAAGGTGTAGTTTTTGAGCATTTGTGCATCAATGAAATTCCTCATTCCGGTAGTAAGGACAAGCTTATGGAATTTTATGGAATAAATGACAGAGCTATAGTCAGGACTGTAAGAAAGATTTGCGGCATTTTAAAATATTAGAATCTTAGTTGTTATAAAATTTCAACATTAAGTTTATATAGTAAATTAATTCTTATATCTTAATAATAAAAAGAGGATAAAATGAAGATATTTATAGACAGTGCAAATATTAGCGAGCTGAAAAAGGCTTATTCTACAGGGCTTGTGAGCGGCGTTACAACTAATCCTTCGCTAATTGCTAAAGAAGGAATGCAATTTGAAAAGTTAGTTAATGAGATTCTTAGAATATTCACAAAACCCATGGACATAATAAACTTTGAGAGTGTAAGCACAGAAGCTGGAGGCATGATAGAGGATGGAATTAAGCTATCAAGAATATCAAAGAATGTTGTGGTCAAGGTTCCGTTGACAGAGCAAGGCTTACTTGCATGCCAGGAATTAGCAAGAAAAAATATAAGGGTGAATGTTACTCTTTGTTTTTCTTCAGCACAGGCACTGTTGGCAGCAAAATCAGGAGCTTACTTTATTAGTCCCATGGTTGGAAGATTGGATGACCAGAATGATAACGGCATGCGTTTGGTAGAAGAAATAAGAAAGATTTATACTAACTACAAGTTTAATACACAAATATTAGTGGCCAGTGTGAGAAATGTTCAGCACGTGACAGAAGCGGCACTTATCGGAGCAGATGTATGCACAGTCCCCTACAATGTTTTTGAAAAATTGTTTATGCATGAGTTAACTGATATTGGCCTGGCAAGATTTTTGGATGACTGGAAGAAAGCAAAATTAAAAATAAAATGAACAATTTAATATTTAGTTTTAAGGAAACTTGCGGATTGTCTAGCTTTGACATAGCGAAGGAAAGCGGAAGCCTGGATAGAGTTCTTGATCTTGTGAATGAAGCTGCAAGGCTAAATAATTATGATTCCTTATTTGCATCTATAAATGCTCCTTTTGACAAAAAGATAATACAAAAAATTAAGAAGCTTGCATCAAAATACAAATATGTAAGTTGTGTTATAGTCATTGGCATAGGAGGATCTAATCTTGGAACTGTGGCAGTTCAGGAAGCTGTTCTAGGAAAATTATACAATTCTATAGAAAGCAGCAAGCCTAAAATATTTTACGCAGACAACATAGACCCTGATTACTTGACAAATATTATTACTATAATAAAGAAAGAAGCTGAAAAGAAAAATAAAGTTTTGGTAAATTGTGTGACAAAGTCAGGCACAACAGCAGAGTCAATATCGAATTTCAGTATAATCCTGGAAGTCCTAAAGAAGAATATAAAAGAATACAAGGATTATGTTGTTATTACTACAGATAAAGGTTCGAAGCTCTGGGATACAGCTGAAAAGGAAGGCTATGCTTTGCTTGAAGTCCCTAAAAACATCGGTGGCAGATACTCAGTTTTCACAAGCGTAAGCTTATTTCCTCTCGCAGTTTTAGGAATAAAAATTGAAAAGCTTTTAGATGGCGCCAGAATGATGAGGGACATTTGCATAAAGAATGACTTATTTAACAATCCTGCATCTGTCAGCGCACTAGTGATATACCTAAACTCGAAAAGAAACAGGAATATCTGCAATACATTTTTGTTCTCTAGTGACTTGGAATCTGCAGGTAAGTGGTACAGGCAGCTAATGGCAGAGACCATAGGTAAGGAGAAAGATATTAACGGGAAGACAGTAAGGAACGGAATAACCCCGACTGTATGTGTGGGAGCTACAGACCTGCACTCAATGGCTCAGCTATATCTGGGCGGACCAGATGACAAGATAACAACATTCGTTTCTGCAGACAACTTCAAAGAGAAATTGAAAGTTGCCAGCAATAAATTCTCAAGCATAGTTGATAATATAGCAAATAAGGAATTAGGTTTTATAATGAATGCCGTAATTTTAGGTGTTGAAAGAGCTTATGAAAATAAGGGCATACCTTTCATGAGAATAAGAATTAAAGAGAAATCTGAATATTTTATAGGCCAGCTGCTTCAGATGAAGATGCTTGAGGTTATATACTTGGCTTACTTGATGAATGTTAATCCTTTTGACCAGCCTAATGTTGAAGAATACAAGGCTGAGACACGAAAATTATTAGGAAGCTAGACTTATGGAAAACTTTAATTTTGTTATATTCGGAGCGACTGGAGATTTGACAAAGAGAAAATTAATCCCTGCATTCTATAATCTGCTCAGGCATGGAAGCATCAAGGATTTTGTCATAACATGCATAGGAAGAAAAAGCTTGACTAGAGATGATTACTTAACTTATCTTAAAGACTTCATGATAAATAATTATAATGATCTTGACAATAATCTATGGAATGATTTAACTTTGAGAATTTTTTATTTTCAGACAGAGTTCAATGATTTAAAGACAATGTCAAATCTTAACTCATTTTTAGAAGATCTTGAGGATAAGTTTAAGCTGAAGAATAACAGGATATACTGCATGGCAACTATGCCGAAAAATTACGAGAGCATAATAAGAACAATAAAAAAATTTAAATTGGATTCCCAGGCTAAAGGTTTCAGGAGGATAATGCTGGAGAAGCCTTTCGGCTATGACATAAAGTCTGCTGAGAGACTAAATAAAATTGTTTCTAAAGCTTTCAAAGAAGACCAGATATACAGGATAGACCATTACTTAGGTAAGGAAACTATCGGTAATATTCTTATATTCAGGTTTACTAACACTATCTTTGATCCTGTCTGGAACAACAAGTATATTGACCATGTGCAGATAACAGTAGCAGAAGATATAGGCATAGAAAACAGGGGAGATTATTATGATAGTGCAGGCATAGTAAGGGACATGGTACAAAATCATTT
>CAYJAX010000029.1:0-7999 GCA_964368545.1 Candidatus Woesearchaeota archaeon
TTAGTTTTTTCCTGATTTTCCCAATTTATCTTATCGTATTGCAAATAAAAAAACTCTTTATTCTTCATAGACTATCTTAAAATAAGGAGATTTATTAAGTTTACTTTTTGAACTCAAAAATAGGTATTTAACCTGACGCTAACTTTACATTACAAGAAATAGTTAGTTTTATTAATATTCATTATTTGTTTAATCGTGCGCTATGATTTGGTGAACACCCGTTGAGGTTTACCCTGTGATTGATGGTAGTAGCTTATGAGCGCACATTTATTAAAAATTATGTTAATCAAAAAAATTTATAAAATTCTACAGCCCTAGTTCAACTGCTGATTTTCCTTTTGACTTTATTGCTGTTGGTGCTTCTCCTCCATGCCAGCTTAGTTTCGGTCTTACTTGTAAAGGATATATTCTTTCTGAATTGTCATCTAGTATTATTGCAGAACCTCGAAGTTTTGGCAACATGTTAAAATATTTTGTCATGTCTCCGTATAAGTAGCTCTGCATCATGCTGTTCAATGCCATCAGGTCTCTTTTGGCAGTTAATCTGTGGCTTATCACTATGTCTGTCTGTGTTATGACGTCTTTGTGTATTTCTCCTGGCTGCTGTGTTGCTAATATCAAGCTTATTCCAGGCTGCCTTCCCTCTCTGAGTATTGTTACTAGTGCGTCCGTCGCTGCTGTTTTATTGTCTTTTGGTAGCATGTTGTGTGCCTCATCTATAAGTATCCACACCATGGGCAGTTCCTCTCCTGTGCCCTCTACTGTTGTCTGGAAGTATGAGTGCCCTCTCTTTATATCTTCCATTTCTTCTTTTTTTCTAGCAACAACTCTTTCCTGCATTAGTTTTTTGCAGACTATTCCGCTAACTAGTGCTTTTACATTCCATTCCTTGTAAGCGCTTATGTCTAAGACTGAAACTCTTCCTCCTTTTATTATGTCTTTTATTTGCGTACTCTCTTCGCTGAATATTCCCCATGACTTTGCTGCTATAAGCCTATTAATTGTTGCTAGCTTAGTCTTTTCATCAACTCTTTTATTGCTCTCAACATAGCTTATTATATTATCCAATGAGTAATTAGTTTTTTCTTTTTTTAATTCTGCTAAGCTTGACTCTATTGCAACGCCTATTGGGTCTGTTAGTTTTATTTCAAAAGAATTGCACCAGTCTATTGCATCCAATTCAGCAGGGTTTATTGTGAATGAAAAATCTGCTGGTATCCCTTTTTCTTTGTATTCATTGAAGCACCCTGCTGGAGTGTATATATCTATGTCAAGTGATTTTTTTGTTAGCCCCCATTCATCAAGCAAGTCTTCCTCTTTTACGTTAGGGAATTTCATAGTCCAGAATATTCCCATAGTGTCTATCATCAGCACTGCTATCTTTTCTTTTATTTCCTTCGGTAGGTCTGATATTTCCTCTGCTATTACTCCGAATGAATATGAATTATGAACTATGATGTCATTTGCCACAAAATTATGTAATTCTGGAACGCAAAGATCATATACTCTATTTTTCCCTTCAATTAATTCTACAGAGATAATTTCATCCCAGAATATGTCTGACTTTACTAATAATTGCATAGAATTATTTTGATCTACTTTAGCAATTTGCAGTAATGTTTGTCCTGTTGAAAAATGCATTGCCTTATCTATTATTTTTTCAGAATATGCATAACTAAATTCTTTGCAAATTTCAGCCGGATTATCTGGATTGTATAATTCCCATATTTCTTTTGGTATCGTATCAGCAGTTGGACTTAGAGTATTGCTTTTATAGTATTTCAACGCTGACTTTTCTAGTTTATTTTTTTCTCCGAAGAAGCCTATATCTTCAATAAATTTAAGAACGTTTTCTTCCACTATCACTAATTCAAAATTATAAAGTTTATTATCTACATTTTCAATTGCTTTTCTTCTCAATATTGAAAGAATGCCGAATCTTAATATCAAATTTTGTACTGCTCTTATCATATTTTCAAACGATGAGCTGTAAGAGATTTCACAGCAGCCTTGAGATGTATGATAAATGCTACCATCACAACTAAAAAGTCTGTTCAGAAACAAGGCCAGCTTCTCTTTTGGTAGTTTCATAACATCGGCAGGAATATCTTTTTGTGTTGACATATTATTGGAAAGATTGTATTTCTCGATAAGAGCTTTTATAGAAACATTTTTGTATTGCGTTTTCATGCCAGTTGTAATTTTAGTAGAACTTTCTTTAGCAAATTCAATATTATTATCGAGTTTGTTTAGACTATCTTCGAAGTCCATTGTCAGGCATTCATCAGAATTGGAGAAACCAAATTCTTTTGTATGGCATTCAGATATTAAATAAGCAAATAGTTTGATTACATAATCCTCAAGATTTTTATTTCCAAAATAAGGTAATATCCTTGGAGTGGCAATCCTGCTACCGACATGTAAAGACTGCGCTTCTTTCCAGCCTTTGATTGTTAATAGTGGGTGTTCAGGTGTTAATTTGATTTCTTTTCCGCTTCTCAGTTTTATTTGCAGAATTTCGTCAATTTCTCTTTCAAAAAATTCAGTCTTGTTGGCCTTAATTATTTTTAATTTCTTATTTAGTGCGTATACGCTTTTAATATTATTTTTCAATTTGTCTATTCTTTCTAAAGATCCGTCTTCTAGTTGTATCAAAGTATCGCCAGAAAGGCATTTTCCGTAACCTCTTTTTCCTGAGACTAATACTACATGGGTTTTGGCAACATCTAAGTATATTTTATTAGACAGTGAAGTTACAGCCCCCATTCTTACATAGTGTTTGCCCAAGAAAATTGTGCCTTTTAAGCCTAATTTTTTTCTTTCATCATCTGATCTTCCAACTATTATTTCATACATATTCAATGCTAAGTTAGTTCTTATTTAATATGTTTGCTGTTCTTAAGAGATTATTATTCTGCTTAGTGGATATTGCCATTAGAATTATTTGTTTTCATCTTAACTCCCTCAAATAATTTCTTTCATCTTCATTCAACCCAAGTTCATCTGTTGCCACATTTATGTAATTTTTGTAGTAATTGAAATTTTTAAAGACTTTTTTGAAGCTTGTATGAGTTGCTGCAGATATTTTTTTAGCTATTGCGATTTTTTTAGAATTTCTCATGTTTGCCTGCCATATTTTTAACGGCAATAGTGGTCTTCTGTATTTGTTTCCTTTTTGTTTGCTGTCTTTTCTTGATAGAGAAACTCCGCTGCAGAGTATTATGTTCTGATGGTGCATAAATCCCCAGTGCTGCCACCTTATTATTCTCCCTTTGAAAATGTCGGATTTGCTGACTCGTCTGTATGCTCTCTCTAGGTCTTGTAGGCTGTCAAATTCTAATGGCAGATTTTCATCTATCCAAAGAGTAAGTTCATCTAAGTCTGTGTCTACATATTCAGTTATTTTGTACGAGTCAATTGATCTGGATTTGAATATTGTATTGAGTGCGTTTGTAATGTTAAGCATATAATTTCTTTCATATAGTTCCGCAATTTCTAGTTTCTGGTTCACGACATTACTTTGCAGGTCATTTATTGCCGCTCTTAAATCTCCGCATGAGTTTATAGCTATTTTCTTGATATTACCATCTTCATATGCTACTCCCTCTTTACTGCATATGTCCTTAAGGATTTTTTCTATTCTAAGGCCTGTTATTGGTTTAAACTCAATTATGTTAACAAGCTTTTTTATTTCTTTCAGCTTTGTATCATCAAGATTGTTTGTTGTTATTATTATAGGCCACTTAGATGTTTCTAGTACTTTTGCAACTGCCTGCATTCCTCCTCTGTCCTCATTTCCGCTTATGCCGTCTATTTCGTCTATCAGGATTAATTTTTCTTTTAAGAATAAACTTTTTTGTTTTGAAGCTTCTCCGATTATATTTTCTACATTTTCTCTGTTTCTGAAATCTGAAGCATTTAATTCGAGAATTTCATAAGAGTATTCTTCTGCAATTGCATAAACTGCTGATGTCTTGCATGATCCTGTTTGTCCATGTATTAGTATGTTGTTTTTATTTTTGATTAGGCTTAATAACAAGCCTGTTTCTTGTGGTATATCGTCTGTTTTTTTAGGTTTATATTTTTCTATTAAGCTTTTTGTCATTTTAGTTATTTTACTATACTCAACTTATTAGTTATTGGCCATGAAGGCAAGCAAGGCTTCTAATTGTATGAAATCATTTGCTCCTTCTACCAACCTAAATTCTATCTCGCCGCATTTTTCTATTATGTCAAGTTTTTTATTATCATTTATTTGTGATTCCAGTACTTCCCTCTGTATTTGTTTCACAACGTCTAAGCCTGACAAGCCGTTATTTAGTATTGTGCTTAGCATTTTGTTCCTAGCTTCAAGAAAGTTTTTAGATAATGCTAAACTAACGACGTCTTTTATTTCGCTGGCCTCTGCTTTTGACACGAAGCTGTTTAGCAGGTCTTCATCAACGTTTTTTGATATTGCACTGCATGACTGTAGGGTGTTATATATTTGTCTTACATCCCCTCCAGATTGTTCATATAATATACTTACTGCTTTGCTGTCTATTTTCAATCCTTCATTATTGGCTACTTTTTGTATTATCTCTCCTATTTCTTCTCTGCTTAACGGTTTGAATCTGAATATAGCACACCTGCTTTTTATAGGATCTATAAGTTTATTCTGGTAGTTGCAGCTTATTATAAATCTGCAGGAATTGGAGTAGGTTTCCATTGTCCTTCTAAGTGCCTGCTGCGCTTCTTTAGTTAGTGCATCAGCCTCATCGAGTAATATTATTTTGGGGGAGTTTGCCTCTATTGCCATTGTCTTTGCGAAGTCTTTTACTTTTTCTCTTATTACTTGTATTCCCCTTTCATCGCTGGCATTTGTTTCTAGAAAATTCTGCCTCCAGCTGCTTTGATGCAGTATTTTAGCAACTATAATAGCTAGTGTTGTCTTTCCAAGACCTGCAGGTCCTGCAAACATCATGTGGGGAATATTCTTTGTCTCGACTAATGCCTTTACCCTCCTTACTATTTCTTTCTGTCCTACGAAATTCTCAAATGTTGACGGCCTGTATTTCTCAGTCCATATTGAAGAATTATTCATGGTTAATTAATGGGCAAATAATTTATAAGCATTTATGTTGGTTAATAGATAGAAAATTTTATTAGGGTTAAGAAACAATTAGCACATGATGAGAAACTCAGTGTTAAATTCTAATTTGCTTGTTTTTATAGATAAGCTGTCAAAGCTTTTGAAGACAGGCTACAAGATAACTAAAGTTTCTTCCTCATTTGTCATAACTTTTTCTAAGGGTTTTATAATTAAGAAAGACTTAGTAAAAATATCTCAAGCTGAAAGTCTGGTCGGTATAGATATTTATTTAGACAACATTAAAGAAAGTTATGTCCCCGAGATTGATCATTTAGTTTCCCATATTAAGAAATTGTTGGAAAAAAAAGGGATAATTGTTATAGTTAATAAAATAATAATATAAGAAAATTTATTCTTCTTCTGCAGCCTCTTCACTTTGTTCGTCTTCAGAGTATTCTGTTTCTTCGCTCCCTTCAGCTTCTTCTCCTATCTCTTTGGCTTCTCCTTCTCCTATTACTTCTGCAAATCCTACTTTTCTGAAGACTTTTGTAATCCTAACTTTTACATTGTCTCCTTTTTTTGTGTTTGGGACGAATATGACAAATCCTTTAACTTTGGCTAAGCCGTCGCCTTTTTCTCCTACTGATTCTATTGTCACGTCCATTTCATCACCTATTCTTATTGGTGGCATATTCCTTCTGTCTTCTCTGTACATTTTATTTTCGCTCCTTCAAGTTTTAGGTCTTTTATAGAACTAGGGTAATACTAGACTATAATTTACCTCTGAACTTTTAGTTATGCCAAAATTTATAAAGTTTTGTTTTTGTGGCTCTGGTGCAATCTTGAGGTTTAGTAAGAATGTAAACATAGTCTCATTTAAGCCAGTGAGCAAAAAGGAGTTCAATAAGGCTAAGTAATAAGGTATTACGAGATGTCATCTTTTGTAGCATCACAGGTAATCATCTCGCCTTTCTTAATGTCTCTCGAAGCAATGTCACATTTGTTGACTAAGTCTTGATACGTATTGGGGTTTTTTGAGTTATTGACGTATCTATCTGGTTCTAAATAGAGATAGATTCTACCATAATGCACATGAGTAAATTTCTTTTCGCTCCTTGGTAATTCTTTGTATTCTTCTTTAGTTAATGGCTTAAGGTTATATTTGATGACAACTTCTCCTTTTCTGAAATCTCTATTAGCATAAACCCCTTTACCAGCTAAGTTACCTTTACCTATAATAACATTGTTTACAGATTTAGTATATTCGACATAGACTGCCATTTCATTTAAACAAATAAATTTTCAAATCTAGATGTGAAATACTTTTGTAGTAAATAATCAGATAATAATCTTTATAAAGCTTTATAAAATTATATGGTAAATGATAAATTATAGAGGCTATGAAACTGATAAAGAGATTATAGAGTTCTGGAATAAGAATAAGATTTTTGATAAGCTGAGAAGAAGAAATAAGAGTAAAAAGCCTTTTTCTTTTATAGATGGGCCTATAACTGCCAATAACCCTATGGGAGTGCATCATGCTTGGGGCAGGACGTTAAAGGATTTATTTCAGAGATATAAGGCAATGCAGCGTTTTGATGAGCGTTACCAGAATGGCTTTGATTGTCAGGGCTTGTGGCTTGAGGTAGAAACTGAGAAAGACTTAAACTTTAATTCGAAAAAAGATATCGAAAATTTTGGTTTAGGTAACTTCTCGAAAGCCTGTAGGAAAAGGGTTGAGAAATTTTCCAAAGTTCAGACAGAACAGTCTATTTCTCTCGGTCAATTCATGGATTGGGGTAATGATTACTATACTATGAGTGATGATAACATTCAGGCTATTTGGTATTTTCTTAAAAAATGTCACGATAAAAGATGGTTGTACAAAGGCAAAAGAATTCTTCCATGGTGTATAAGGTGCGGCACTAGTTCTTCCAAGCATGAGATGAGTGATGAAGGTTATGCTGAATTGGTTCACCCCTCTGTTTACATTAAAGCTAAAATAAAGGATAGGAATAATGAATATTTGCTTATTTGGACTACTACTGAATGGACTTTATCCAGTAACATGGCTTCTGCAGTTAATCCTGATGTTAATTATGCAAAGGTTAAAAAAAATAATGAGATCTTTTATATTTCTGAGGCTGTCGTGAATAAAATAGGCGGGGATTATTTAGTCTTGGATAATCTTAAAGGCGCTGATTTGGTCGGTTTAGAATATGAATCATTTTATTCTGATTTTGAAGTGCAGAAAGGAAATAGCTTTAGGGTTGTCCCTTGGAATGAGGTTGGCGAAAAAGATGGTACAGGAATTGTCCATATAGCTCCAAATTGTGGTGAAGCTGACTATGAACTTGGCAAGAAGCTTAAGTTGAAGATACTAAATGCTACTTTGGATGATTTTGGGAATTATAATAATGGTTATGGTTGGCTGACTGGCAGGAATGTGAAGCAGGTTAAGAAAGAGATTGTAGAAGATCTGAAGAAAAGGGGTTTGTTGTTTAAGGTTGAAAATTATAAGCACAGGTATCCTGTTTGTTGGAGATGCAAGGAAGAGCTTGTTTTTAGGCTGGATTCTTCTTGGTTTATTGCATGTGATGAGATAAGGCCTGTTATGAAAAGAGAAGCTGCCAAAGTAGAGTGGTATCCTAAGCATGTTGGTAAGCTGATGCAAGATTGGCTTGACAACATGGAGGATTGGAATATTTCCAGGAAGAGATACTGGGGTTTGCCATTAATGTTTTACGAGTGCACTAAGTGCAATAATTTTGAAGTTATTGGATCATTGAAGGAATTAAAGGAAAAAGCAGTTAAAAAAAAAGATATATCGGTTGCTTCTACAAAGATTGGCATTTTGGGTGTTATATTTACTTATGTTTTTTCTAGGTTGGTATTAAGAGATTATTTTTCTGGTCCAGACATTGTTGC
>CAYJAX010000030.1:0-7927 GCA_964368545.1 Candidatus Woesearchaeota archaeon
GATAAATTCTGCCTCTTTGAGATACCTTTCTCTTTGTTTTCCATAATAATACATTCTATCAATTATATGAGCGTGCTCTGTAACCATCTTGTAGTCTCCTACAGGATCGTATATTTTAGCATCCCTTAACCTATCTCTAAAATTTTCATTTCCCATAGTTTTTATATGAAATTCTCATCTTTTAAATTTTTCTAATTTTATCACTATAAAGTTAATATCAAATTTTATGGTACTAGATTAGCTCCCTTTAACGTTACAATGTACATTTTTAGTGAACTTTAACGAGGAATTATTGTAATAAACATTCAATTATAAAATAATAAAAAAAAGTTTTTAAACATCTTTAACACCTGTCTCTTCAATGTTAAATATTATTTCTCCGTCCGCGAGATGGGGGCTGTCTATCAATTTAGCAACTCTTGTCCCTTTTTTTCCTTTTCTTAAATAAATTCTTGTCGAACTGTTGTGTCCCACTATGTGGCCTCCGATAGCTGCAGTAGGATCACCAAAAAATGTATCTGGCCTGGCCATAACCTGGTTTGTAACATAAACAACTACACCATAAGCTGTAGCTAATTTTTGCAGAGTGTGCATATGCTTGTTTAGTTTTTGCTGCCTGTCTGCCAGCATTCCTCTACCATGAAAGTCAGCCCTGAAGTGCGAGGTTAAAGAGTCTACAACAAGAAGCTTGACGTTAAGCCCCTCATTTTTAATCAAGTCCTCAACTTTCTCAGCTAAAAGCATTTGGTGATCGCTATTGAAAGCTCTTGCAACTTTAATATTCTTTAAAGCTTGCATATAATCCATGTTTAAGAATTCTGCCATTTGTTTGATTCTTTCAGGCCTGAATGCACCTTCTGTATCTATGTAGACACAAATGCCATCTGCTCCGCCTTTTTCTCTAGGCAATTGAACATTTACTGCTAACTGATGTCCTATCTGAGTCTTGCTAGATCCAAATTCTCCAAAACACTCAGTAATGCTTCCTGCTTCAAATCCTCCGCCTAATAGCCCATCAAATGCCTTAGATCCAATAGTAATCTTAAGAAGATTCTTTCTTTTTTCAAGAAGCTCATCGCCTGATTCAAAGCCCATATTCATGGCGTCTCTGGCAGCTTTTATTACTTTACGAGCTGTTGCCTCTGTTAATCCCCCAGCTTCAACTAGCTCTCCTGGAGATGCTACTGCAATAGTCAAAAGCGTGTCATATCCAGATTCCTTTAGCTTTTCTGCTGTTGCCGGACCAACCCCTGATAAGTCCTCGACAGACTCAATTCTTCTCTTTGAAACTTTTTCTTCCTGCATATTCTCCTGAACTTGTTCCAATATTTCAGCTTTTCTAATCATCTTCTTCATCCTCCACTACATTCTCATGCTGCAATAACAGCTCTTCCTGGGCTTTCTGCAATACCAAGATTGCCTTCTGCAAGTCATTTCTCCTAAGATTTATTGTTGCATCCCTCCATACGTTATCCTTGTCCAGCCAGCTTTTTCTTAAGCTTACAGTCTTAAAATTAACTAAATTTCCATTATACTCCTTTTCATTATCCCATACCGCGGCCTCTATCTGCCCGCACCTGTATTTTTTTAATGGTGCTGCCATTTTGTTGTTCCTCCCGTATTTTGTTTCAATTATATTTTTTTGATTGTCATTTAATGAATTCCTAGAATTATTAAGCTTAAGCCCTGGTTTTTTGTAAAATGCCTGTAGTGTTCCAGAAAAATTATCATTTGCCATTTTTTTTAACGTCTTATAACGACCAATAATATATTAATAAATCTAAAGTTTATAAATATGGCGGGAGTTCATGTCATGTCCAGTGGCCAAATGCCTGTTTTTGAGGTTTATAGACATTTATATATTTTAACTATAAAAAAACATAGATCAAGACTTTTATGATCAGTATTAAATTGTAGCAAAGTTTTATATGTTAAAGTTAGATATGAAAAAATAAAGAGAAACTTATATTTGTACTGGTTTAGGCTCTGTTATTTTTGGAGGTATTCTAATTTTTACTCGATCAGATAATGCATTTAAATCTGGATTAAGTACAAGAATGTTTGATGGAAGTAAAGTGTCTTCCCGGTTCTTTGAAATGTCAGACATAACAGCTCCATTGTAAAGTACATCATCATCTGTTACTGTATTACTATCAGAGTGTCCCAAATAATTAATTGAGTTTGGACTGTCAGCCTCAAAATATATGGATAAATAAGGACGATTACCTGTGTCTAATTCAAATATTCTTAGCACATAAGCTGGATGACTTGCGCTTGATGTTCGCAATATATCGGTATGCAAGCGAGTTGAGTTATGATTGAAAGTAAAAGGATTTGTAATACGTCCAGTCTGGCCTCGATCTGAATTTAAGAATCTCACATTTTGGCTTGTATGTGGCACATGTTTATAGAAGTATAAACCTTCCTCATTTTCTGTACTTCTATAAGAAATGTAAATAGTATCTATATCTGTTCCCCCTGCATGTAAACCTTGGTCATCTCCTCCTATTACTTTAATTCTTAGTACTTTAACATTTCTTCTCTCATTAGGATCCCACATATATTCTGAAAGGTCTACAGTATCTGTGTCTATAACATATTCTTTGTAATCAAAAAATGAAGGCAAGTTACGCAAGCAAGTAGGACAACTTCTAGCAGGAGTACTACAAATTCCATTTAACGCAGTAGTGCAAATCTTTCCTATGGGACATGTTCCTTGTCTATCAGGTCCTCCTGAACATTTAATAGAATTAAAGCTAAAAGCTTGTCCTGTTGGAATTCCTGAATTGTATCCGAAGAAGAATATTGATAAAACAAAAACCAAGCCAATAGAAATTCCGATAAACCAACTCTTTTCCATAGGCTATTAAAGATAATAATCATATATATATCGATTTTAAAGCGACTGTGTGTTATCCAGAAAAATATCAAGACTTTTATCTTATGATTTCATAATTTTCATCGCCTGGCATTAAAAACTCTTTTATCCAATAAATCCCGGTCCTGATATATCCTATTTTGTCGAATCTTCTTGTCGAGCTTATGACATAATCATCCAGCATTGCGAAACTGCACTCTTTTTTTATTCTCCTTACAAAATCCCCGTCCTCCCCCTTCTTTAGAGAGCCATTAAACCCGCCAGATTTAAAGAATTCTTTTTTATTGCAGAAGATTATCCCATTACTGACTCCGAACGGGCATAAAAAATTATTCTTGAGGAACATCATTATTCTGTGTTTTACTTTATTATCTGATGGCTTAATCATACAGCTTCCGACTGTATTTTTCTTATTCAGAATTATTTCTATGCTTTTAAGAACGTTGCTGCTCATTATTGTATCTGCATCCAGAAATACTATCTTGTCTCCTCTGGCAGCTTTTGCACCATTATTCTTTGCTGTTGAAGGACCAGACCTCTGCTTTATGTTTATTACATTGTCAGCATGTTTCTTTGATATGGAATAAGTATTATCTGTGCATCCATCGCAAACAACTATTATTTCGTAATCCTTGAAGCTCTGTAATTTTATAGATTCTAAAGTCTCCAATATATACTTTTCTTCATTGCATGCAGGTATGACAATGCTTATCATTTTAATCTTTTAGACTAAAGTAAGGTTTATAATACTTTAGTGTTTATTTTTTTATATGGGTTTAACACTAACACACAAAGTAAATGATGGAGCAAGAATATCTTCTGATGATGGACTACTTATAGATGTTACAGTCATAAAACTTTTTTCTACAGATAAAGGAAGAATTGCAAAAGTGATAGTTTCTAGAGATGGAGCTCATAACCCTTATGATATTGGATATTCTGAAGTTAATATACCCCCTTCAGTATCAATAAGAATTAGTGATACGCCCAGGACATCTCTTCGTGAAGTAAGATTAGAATATGAGGCTCCACGTACATATCAAATAACTCGTTATGATCTTCTAATGGATTTGTTGACTACTAATCCTAATCCAGTGCATAAAAGAAAATGTGTAGACAGGTAAAATAAATAAGTAAGTGTAAAAAATATTTGACTCAAAAATTAATAAAAATAATATAACATATATAAAAAAAGCGGCTATCTTAGAATAGACTGTTGCAGAGTAATTGCCTATTATTTTTCTTATTAATACTGCAGTTATAGTTCTTGGAATTATTATAAGAATAGCAATATATACAATTGAGAAATCAACAATTAATAGGCTCAATAACACTAGAGATATGAGTGTAGCATCAGCTATAGGGTCAAAAATAGCTCCAAACCTTGTTTTCTGTTTTAGTCTTCTAGCTAGAAATCCGTCTATCCAATCTGTAGACAATGCTATTAATAATAAAATTAATGACATTCTAGTGTTTTTAGTGATTATAAAGTATGATATAACCAAACTTAGGATTAGTCTTAATAATGTTAGAGAATTTGATATATTAATTATTTTCTTGTTCATTCAGAAGAACCTCAGTATTGGAAACACAAGTACAAGCCCAATAATCCAGCCTGCAACGACATCAATCCAGTAGTGCTTCTTCAAGTAAACTCTTGAGTATGATACTATTAGTGCAAGAACAACAAGGAATATGTAGAGGATATAGTTATTAAAATAATTTGAGATAAGAACTGCATAAAGTATTGCCCTGGCTGAGTGCACACTTGGAAAAGAGGAAGAGTCTATTTTTGACAGCATAGAATTGTATTTTTCTTTCGCAGGCCTGTCTTTGAAGTAAAATATTCTTATTATGAATGCAATTGCGTAAGTTAAAACAAAACCAATTAACAATTGAAGAGCAAGAGTCTTTATGCCTGCCAAGAATACAAATATAATTAATGGAATTAATAAGCTGTAGCTTCCAAGAGCTGTTATGTCCCTGAAGTCTGAAACAATTTTCTCTTTTAATAACATTGATAAAATACATATATTACATTCTTTTATATGTTTTGGAACGAAAATGCGAATATATTATCTGTTGCAATTATTAGTTAGTTTGTCTAACATACGTTATACTAAATAGTTCATAACGCTGATAAAAATAACAAATAATAAGGTATTTAAATAAGTTCACTATTAAAAGATAGTTATATATGTATAGGGTGTTTATATATGAATCATATTGAAAAAATTAGCTATGAGGACTCAAATGATGGGGGTCATCAACAGGTTATAACATCAGATGATGATGGCAAATTTCTAGTTTTGAAAGAAGTACGTAAAATGGGTTATGATTTAACTTTTTGTGTAGTAGAAATTGATCGTGGAAGAAAATATTCTGTTGAGGCTGTTGTATGCGACTCAAATGGAAACTCATTAGATCATATCATTGATCCTGAAGGAGAAAAAATAAGTTTAGATGAAGTTACTTTTACCTGTGAAGATTCAAGAACTGCAGCAATGTTTTACCTCAGAGTTTTTCTAAGCCCCGAAATCGAGAGTTATTTAAATATGAGAATGCAATATCCTAAAGCAGCTTAGAAGAACTTAAAAAACCCATTTCTTTTCCCAGTTTTTAATTCTCCATTTGCTATTGTTTTCCACTGGTTTCTTATCCATATTTTCTCAAGTTTGAGCATGTTATCAAAACCTCTTCTTTTTAGTTCTTTATTTACTATTCCACCTTTGTGCGGGTGCTTGTAAACTCTTGGCAACGGGCTATTGAATCCGTGCATGTAGTGAACAAGTTCGTGTGCTATTGTCAAGTCTATTATATACTCCGGAACTCTTCCGTCATTAAAAAACTGGTTAATCACAATCTCGCTGTCCCCATTTCTCAATTTTCTTATATGCCCGAATTTGCTTCTTGATTTTCCTCTGAACTTTATATGAACATTATTTTTTCTTTCCAAATCAGGGAACAGAAATTTCCATATACTCTCAAGCCTCTCCTTTAAAAATTCATCATCCCTCATGCTTGTTAAGTATAGAATTATAATATATAAAATTTTTCTTAGAACTCAGCCAGTTCCTCTCTTGCCTTCCTTACTCTGCCTATCTTCTCCTTAACTTCGGACAGCTTATGCTCTTTTTCCCCTATCTCTACATTAAGCCTAGTCTCCATGCTGCTAAATTTTACTAGCTTCTCCCTGAGCTTGTTTTCTATATACTTTGACTTCACAACCTTGCTTTTCTCTTTATTTAGTTCGTTCTCCAGTCTCTTTTTTTCCTTTGATAATAATTCCAGCTCTCTTGTAAGCTCTTTAAGCGCTCCTGAAAGCATGTTATTTTCTGACTGTTTCTTGCTTCCTGATTTAGTTAGAACTTGCTTTTCTCCACCGCTTTTCATAAACTCACTTATATCGACAACTCCGCCGTCTTGCATACAACAAAATTAAAACATAATACTATATAAACATTTTGGGTAAAACTTATTAAGTTTCTATCAGAGTTTTTTAAGTGCTTTCTCGATATTATCCTTTGACTCTTTATAGGTTTTCTCTGTTATGTATCCTTCTCCATAACTCTTTTCAAGAGACTCCAGTTTCTTTCTTAGCCTGTAAATATCGGCAGAATCACCAACAATCACAGTCTCTTTAATTCTTGTGGGTTTTTGCTTGGTTTTTATCTGCATTGTCCTGAATGTTTTGTGCTGCATCCTTATGCTTATGAAAACCCCGACTATTATAATTATGAACACCAGAATTATCATTATGTTGAATATATTGTCCTTTATGATTGCAAACTTGTCTTTCTTGACTATGTCAAATGTCTCGCTCGATACTCCTAAAGAATCCCTGTACTTTGCATAGACGCTAACTACATATTTTCCTTCCTTTAAGCCTTCTGGCAATTTTATCTTTTTTGAGAATGACACTTGGCTCTTCAGCGAGATCTGCTCCTTTGACTCAAATACTGTTGTTCCTTCAAAATCCTTTATTAAATAGACAAGTTCAATGTTAGCTTTCGGAATGTCAGCTAAATTAAATATTGTGGGAATTATTGTTATTTCCTGGCCTGCATATGCTTTCCTGAACTCCGGCGGCAAGGCTAATGAAACATCAAAAAGTACTCTTCTAGTTTCTACTTCTATTATGACACTTACTTCCTCTGTCTTATCTTCTGAAGTTATTATTATTCTTCCAGTGTAAAGCCCTGGAACTACATCTTCTGCTGCAGTTATGTTAAACCTTACAATCTTTTCTTCTCTTGGTCCTACAGTTACACTATCTACATAATGTGAAACTTTTATTTTATCTTTTAACTGCCCAAAATCTATTTTTAGTATTATAGACTCATCTACATTACTCTGTACTGCGAAAGATGCTCCGAATGAATCTAATTGCTTAAGCTTTAGTTTTATTAGACCTGGAGCTACTAAGAATGACTGTATCTCTACTGCTTCTTTAACTACTGGAGGTCTACCGCTACCTCCACCACCTCCGCCTGGTTGTGCTACTCCGCCTGCCTCCTCAACTTGAACTTCAGCTATCCCAAACACCAAGTCTGCTGTGCCTTCTACTGCGCTAGCTGTATTTATAGCAGATAAAATAAATACAGACAGCACTAATATTATCATTTTTGATTCTTTCACGATTCAATGCACCTCAACGTATAATTGCCCTTGTACTGCCCGGCAGCTGTTCCAGCAGGCAACCTAAGCCACATCCTGTACCAAACTGTGCTTCCTGCTTCTTCACTTATAGCTACCTGATTAACACTATCATAACCTGTGCTTATGTTTGCCACTCCCATAAATACCATATTGCTTCCATTCCCGTCTGTTGTGTTACTTGCCCATGAAATATTTCCTATCCCGAATATCCTGCTTCCTGACAAGAAATCATTCCCTTTTATTGATACGTTTATGTTTACTGTGTTTGTCGAGTCTGCTGTTATATTATAATCTGTATAATTCAAGCCACGGATAAAATTTTTTGTTCCATTATAGTTTGCCCCTGCTGTGATAGCATCTCCAGATCGGAAGAGCACACGTCTGAACTCC
>CAYJAX010000031.1:0-7849 GCA_964368545.1 Candidatus Woesearchaeota archaeon
ATATTTCATTGATATGATCTTAAGCATTTTTGCTGTGTCTCTGTATCCTCTAGTGTAAACCATTGGAACCTGGAAGTCTAAAGCTATGGAAGCCATCATTCCTCTTATTGAATTTGGATGAAAGTTTCTTAGTCTGTATACATCCTCTGTCCCTTCAAGTATTAATAGTGGCATGTCGAAATTTTGTTTCAGTAATATTAGCTGGTTAACTAGTCTCTTATCTATAATTGATTCCAGAAAGTCTCTAATTGTTTTTCTTTCTATGCCTATTGTCTGTAATTCGCCACTTTCATTTTTTATTTCCAGTACAAAGTCTGCTATGCTTAGCTGTCTCATTTCAACTTCTAATTCATTTTTAATTATCTCTTTGATTAATTGTTTGTCTTCCCTGTGATCAACTATAATCGCTGTCATGTTCCCACTATCTGAATTGTTTAAGTTTTGTTTGTTCTGCTCTACCTTTGTCTCTCATCTTGTATAGTATTCCCTTCATTCTTGATTCGTCTCTTTTTGATTTCCAGTAATATGCTGCATCTCTTGTTCCTTTAGTGACTAGAAATATTACTCTGCCCTGTTTCATCCTTCCGACTCTTCCAGCTCTCTGTATTTTTCTTATTGAAGATGGCGTATTGTCATAGAATATTGCAACGTCTGCCTCTTTTATATTTAGTCCTTCCTCTCCTATGGAAGTAGTTATCAGGCAGTTATATATTCCATCATTAAATTTTTCTATGATTTCGATTTGTTTTTTCTGTGTTAGTCCTTCTTTCTGTCCGACAAGCTTTACTGATTTTATTCCTTTGCTTTCAAGCATGTTATATATATTATCAACTGTTGTTCTATAAGATGCGAAGATTATTATTCTTAAGTCATTTTTCTCTTTCAGGCTATTTTTCACTATTTCGATTAATCTGTAGAATTTTGGATGCTCGTGGTTATTTGATAGCAATTTCTCAATTATTGCTTTAGTTTTTATTATGTTTTCTTCAGCCAATATATTTTTTGCTGCCTTGCTTGTCTCAATTGATAGTTTGTTAACAAAATCATTTAAGGATTTTAATCCGTGTATTTCAAGTAGTTCTAGCATGTGGCTTAGTTTTAGTAATTGTGAAACTAGTGATACTCCGTAAAATGCTGACTTATTGTTTTTCCTTATTTCTCCTTGAAGATAACGCTGGAAATCTAGAAGGTCTTTCTTGTTTATTATTGACAATGGCTTATTTATCCCAAAGTTTTTTAGTTTTCCAAGTCTTTCTTTGTATACTTCTTTTATGAGCGAGTGTATATTGCTAAGTTCTTCTGGTAGTGATATTTCGATATATTCTGCTTCTTTCTTCTGCACGTATTCTTTTACATCATCATCAGTTTCTGATCTTATTTCAACTGCTTCTATTCCAAGATTGGTGCATATCTCGTCTATTTTTACTTTTGTGCTTCCTGGTGATGCTGTCAAGGCCAATATTCTAGGATTTAATGATTTTTCCAGATAATTTTTAGAGACTAATGTATTTGCAAATCTTTGTCTAGATCTGTGGCATTCATCTATTGCCAGCAAAGATACATCCTCAAAATTTAGCCTCCCGTTATTCAAGTCTTCTTGTACGGTTTGCGGTGTCGCTATTATTATTTGGGAATTGTGATAAATATTTGCTCTTTTTTTTGGTGTTATATTGCCGGTTAGTAAAACAATTTTTTCCTGATCAATTTCTATACATTCTTTGAATTCATTTGTTATTTGGTTTGCTAATGGTCTTGTTGGTGTTAGTACTATCACCTTCGAGTCTGGGAATATTGTCAATCTCTCCGCTGCCGTCATTATTGCTATTTTTGTCTTTCCAAGTCCTGTAGGTATGCACACTAAGGTGTTATTGTTCTTGCATGTATTAAATATATTTGTCTGATAACTTCTCGGTGTAAAATTTTTCGTCTGCATTTAATTAATATAGTTAACAAGATATTTAAAGATTGGTATGCCTGAACTGTAAATTTAATATATTATATCCTAAAATAAAAAGTTTCACCTTCTTTTTTGAAAGATCTATAACAGTTCTTCTATTTTTTCTATGTATTCTGCTATTTTATTTCCGTTTTCTGTTAGAGATATTGTCTTTATTCTTCCATGCTTCTCAAAAGTTACTAGTTTTGCTTTTTCCATTTCCTGCAGTATCTTTACTGCATGGGAATATGTGCAGTCTACTTCTTTTGCTAGCACTGATCCGTATCTGTTTTTCTGGCTTTTCCTTAAGGCAACCAGTATCATCGCTGGCTTTCTTCTGAAAAACACCTCAAATATTTCTGATTCTTTCTTTTTGGCTAACAACTAAAATACCCCCTAAAATTTATACACCCTTTTTCTCTTTTATTATACTATATGAAAGACTAATATTTAAAGCTTTTCTTTAGAAAATATATATTTAAGGCAATATTTTTGTTACCATTAAGAAATTATTACTGATATTCTATAAAAGTGTTACTAACTTGGAAATTATAATTTAAGGTGATTAGTACAATTCGGCACTATCGCTTCGATCTTCCTCTTAATGAAAGTATAAAAAAAAGATTTTATTAGATTTTAGTATTATAAACTAGTATAAAGAGATTATATGCTTCTAATTATTTCTTCAGCAGAACTAATTTCTGGGACCACAACTTGATTTGCACCGGCTTTCCTGAGTTTTCTAGTGTATTCTGCGCTGTCACTTCTGGCATAAATATAAACATCAGGATTAATTTCTCTGGCTGTAAGGACTACTAAGACATTTTTTTCTGTTTCAGCCAATACAGAAACTAGAACTGAAGCTCTTTTTATGCCTGCTTCTTCCAGAACATCCTCATGCAAAGCATCTGCCAATATTACAAGGTAATTTTTCTTCTCAAGGAATGAAGCCACTGAAGAATCTTTTTCTATTACTACAAATTTCTTCCTTTTCTTTAGGAGGCCTTCTGCAACTCTTTCTCCGATTCTTCCTCCGCCGCATATTATTACATGATCCTTAAGTTTCTTTAGATTGTTCATTTGCCTTGCCTCCCTGAAGTAATTACTAAATTTTCCCTCAACTATAAAACTTACTATTTCTGCCAAGGCAGTCCATACAGCAACTAGGCCTACTACAAGCAGCAAAACCTGAATGACAAAACTAGCACCTGCCTCCTTCCTTTCGCCGAGAAAAGACAACGTCTCTATTGTCAAGAGAAATGCGTCTTTAAGATCTATGCCTTTTGCAATCATGAACCCTATAGTACCAAATACAAATGGCAACATTACAATTATTATAACTGTTGTTATTATCCTCTTTAAGTCATTATTGTACCTTAAAAAGTCTTCTTTCATTGCATAAAATTATACATTCATATTAATTAAGCGTTACTAAATTCGTTTAGTGGTAACAGTTAAAAATGTTTAATGCTAATTTTTTGGTATAAACAAGTGTGTTTCAACATTTAAAATCTTAGGGTATAAGGTAATTCCATTCAACAGCACAGGTTCAGCCCCTAAAACTCTCTCAGTTTTTACATTTAATCCGTAATATAAAGCATTTCGTCTGCATGCAGCCCCGAGGGCATTATCTGAAAGATGAGAATATTTCGTAAATAAGAGCACCAATAAATCATTAATTGAAGGAGAAGTCGTAGATTTATGATATTCTCGTCTAAGATTAAGAATTTCTGGATAATTATAGGCTCCTGATGGATATATTACGTGTTCCATTTCATTTAAGTCTACGCTTATATCTCCTTTCAAATGTTCTAGAAAAAATCCATAATCTATAAAGAAATCATCTGGATTCACTAATCCACTTAATTCATCAGGTATGACAAGACGAAATTTTGATAGTATAATCTTCTGTTTGATAGATAAATCTACAAGTTTAGGTTCGTATTGTCTTCCAGCATAAACATCAGTGTTAGTCATTCTAATGTTATTTTCCTGTTAGTATTTTAGTGTTAGTTCTTATTTTTTAAGTTTGTTATTTTCTGTTTTGTAAAGGAATTCACAAGATTTAATAAGTTGTAATTTTTTGTTGATGTATGCTTGACATCAGCTTCATAAGAGAGAACAAAAACAAGGTAAAGGAGAACTTAAAGAAAAGAGGAAACAAATATAATCAAGAATGTGTAGATGAACTATTGGCTTTGGATTCTGAGTGGCGTAAGCTTAAGGGTAAGAACGATAGTTTAAGGCATGAAAGAAACGAGTTGACTCTGCAGATAACAAAATTAAGCAAAGAAAAAAAAAATATTTCTAAACTTGTCTCTAAAGCAAAGTCTCTGCCTGACGAGATTAAGAGTTCTGAACTAAGGGTAGAAGAACTAAAGAAAAGGATTGACTCTATACTGCTTTCAATACCAAATATGCTGGATTCATCTGTTCCTGAAGGGGAAAATGAGAAGGAGAATATATTAATAAAAAGATGGGGCAAGCCTAAGAAGTTTAATTTCGAATTAAAAAATCATGCAGAATTGTTAGAAAGTTGGGGATTGGCTGACTTTGATGCTGGAATTAGTAATGCTGGTCAGGGATTTAATTATCTTAAAGGAGACGCAGCATTGTTAGACTTGGCTCTGCAGAGGTATGGCATAGATTTCCTGCTAAAAAATAAGTTCGCTCCGATAATTCCTCCAATGTTGCTAAATTACAAGACTTTATTGGGTGCATTGAATGGTTTGAAAGATTTTGAGGATGTTGTTTACAAGATAGATAAAGAAGATTTGTACTTGATTGGTACTGCAGAGCATTCGCTAGTTTCTTTTCTAAAGAATAAGACATTAAACTATAACGACCTGCCTGTTAAATTGTTTGCATTGACTCCTTGTTTCAGAAAGGAAATCGGAGGTCATGGCATTGACACGAAGTGGCTTTTTAGGACGCATCAGTTCAATAAGGTAGAGCAGGTTATTTTTTGCAGACCTGAAGAGTCTTCAAAGCTGCTGAAATATATGCTTGGCTTGAGTGAGAAATTTTTTCAGAGCTTGGATATACCTTACAGGGTTGTTGAAATGTGCTCCGGTGAGTTAGGCGCGAAGTTAGCAAGGCAGTGGGATATAGAAGCATGGTTCCCAAGACAAAATGAGTACAAGGAAGTTACTTCTGCAGGAAGCTGTACTGACTACCAGGCCATTGCTCTGAACATAAAATATCTAGATAAGAAAAACGAGAAGAAGTATGTACATATACTGAATAATACCATGGTTGCCACTTCAAGGGCATTGGTTGCTATTCTTGAGAATCATCAGCAGAAAGATTATACAGTTAAAGTTCCTAAAGTATTGGTAAAATATATGAACGGAAGAAAGTTTATTGGTAAAAGAGACACCAAAAAATCATAAGATTTATCAAAAATTAGAAAGATTAAAATAATACTGTCTTTTTTAAGATAATGTTAAAATGGTTTCAAAAAAGCCTTTGGATGAAGACCCTGACTTTGAAGAGGGAGAGCATGAAGGAGATATTTATGACAAGGAAGGTCGTGAGAAATTAGAAGAAGCTGACGAAATCAGCGAGGTGGAAGAAGGTTTTGTTGAGGGTTTTGAAGAGGGGGAACATAAGGCTGTTTGTGCTAAGTGCGGCTCTGTCCTGGTAGACGACAATTTCGTTCAGGAAGAGATAGACGATAAGCAATATAACTTTTGTAGTGACGATTGTGCTAATGCTTTTGAATCTGGGAGAAAAAGAAAGCAGGGAAGATTAAATAAGAAGTTTAAGTGAAGGATAAAACTTGATTCTATTTTACATAAATCGCGACGTTATGGATACTGCTGAAATCTATACGATAATCACTTAACAGTAATACTTATAAATATGTTTAGCTTTAACGTTATTGATAATATAATTATGGAAACTAAAAGATTAAAAATATTGGCAGCCAGTGATATACATGGGGATTCTTCACAGTTCAAGAAGCTGGCTGAAAGAGCGGAAAAAGAGAATGTAGACTTAGTCATATTGTGTGGAGACTTAACAAGTCCTCTGCAGACAACTAACATAATCAAGCCTTTCAAAGAGAAAAACAAAAAAGTCTTATTGGTTCACGGCAATCATGATAGTATAATAACTGGAGAGCTTCTGTCAAGAATATACAATATTAAGAACATGCATGCTAACACTGCAGTTTATTATGATGCCGGATTTTTCGGTTGTGGCGGTGCTAATGTCGGTTTGGATGCCCTCTCAGAAGAAGAAATTTTTGAGACTATGAAAAAAGGTTTTAGTTATGTTAAAGATTTGAAAAAGAAGATAGCCATAAGCCACATACATCCTGACGGTACTATAGTTGATAAAATGTGTCCGGGTTTCGGTTCTCGAGGTTTAAGGATGTTTATAGAAAAATATCAGCCTGATTTATTGCTGTGCGGTCATGTTCACGAAGCTGCTGGTGTTGAGGACATAATAGGCAAAACAAGGGTAATAAATGTTGGGAGGAATGGAAAGATTATTGAAATTTAGAATGAATTAGGTTTATTCATTTGAAAACTTAAATATTTATGATTATGCTAATACGCTTTGCGGTATGACGATATCGAGATTAACAAAACCTTCTTTTCTTTTTGTAAAAATGAAGACTCCCCGCAGCAAGCTGTTCCCTCGCTACGCTCGGCGGGGTATCAATTGATATAATCTTTTAGATTGTAGTTTTTGTCTTTGCTGCCTTGTCTTTTGATATATTTTTTTATTCCTTCTAGTCCTTGTGTTTGTCCTATTGTTCCAACAAAACCACCATCACTCCATAATTCTCCTCCCCATAATTGTTTTTTTATTTCTGGGAATTGTTTGAACATCATTCTTCCTGTTATGCTTTTTATTACTTGCATAACTGTTGATGGACTATTTTTTGGCGGTGCTGATAATAGTATATGGACATGATCTCCATCACAACCTATTTCTTCAATTTCGAATTCGTAACGTTCTCCAACTTCTTTAATTAAGTTGCATAAATAATTTATGTATTCTTTTTTGATAAGAATTTTCCTTCGGTATTTCATTACGATAACAAGATGGTAATGGATATCATAAGCACAATGATTTGCTTTCTTAACCATAAACCTATTCTAGAACTTCTACTATAAGTTCTTTACCCCATAGCAAGCTATGGGGAATTTCCAGTTAAAAATAGCATAACCGACTATTTTTCCAGTCTTAGCATCAACCCTTTCAAAATATTTATCGCTAATCTCTCTAAAATAACCATCTTTTATATTTCCAAAATATATTTCTAAATAATCGCCATCTTCATCATAATGTAAAGTTATTTTATTTTTTTTCACTTTTCTTTTATAGGAATTCTTTTATTATAAAGCTTATGCTATTTCTATTTATTATTTTGCTATTTCCAACTTTAATATGATCAACAAAACTTATAAAGTTTTTATTTTTTAGAACAATTTTTGCTAGTTTTAGATTTATTTTCTTTTTATAAAAATAATGAGAAACTGTAGCTTGAGAAACACCCCATATTCTAGCTAATTTAGATTGAGAAATTTCTGTAGACTCAGGTTTATAGTCTTCATTAAAATAAATATGAAACTGAGACATTTTCAAAAGATTGCAAAATTTGTCGTTTTTATCATTATTTAACCCAGTAAGCCCTGCTAAATAAAAAATTAACATTTGTTCATAATTACAGAAATAAATATAACCATTCTTATTAATTTTAGAGTGGATTTTTTGTTTCTTTAGACATTTTTGAACAAATAACGCAAGACTCTTTTCTGTTTTAGGATTGAATGCAAAGGTTATACATTCCAAAGTTCCATAGACACTATGCTTTACATGCCCTTCAGCTGCAAAGAATCCTTTAATGAGTATATCCTTTTAAATTTAACTACTCAAAAATTAATAGAAAAAATTGTG
>CAYJAX010000032.1:0-7842 GCA_964368545.1 Candidatus Woesearchaeota archaeon
TAAATGTTGTCAAGATAACAGTTGATAATATACAGGCAGTTCCAAAAGTCTATAAATTAACAATAAACAGGAAACCACCACAAGTTGTTCTTGACACTTCAAAAATCAGAATGGGAGGAGTGTCAAATTTTGTCCTAAAGATAAATGATAAAAAAGTGGAAGGAGGAACATTCGATAGGCCAACAGAACCTGCAAACGTGGCATTTTATGACGACAATACGCCAATAATTAAATTTAATTATAATTTTTCAAAAACACTAAACATGAGCAGGATAAGCCTGAATAAGTCATCCACTTTTGTATCAATAGACATGGATGACCAGATAGCAGAAGGAGAAAATAAGACATTGTACCTAACTAACAGCAACTTTGATAGACTATGTGTAGAAGATGCAAAAATAAGCTTAGAATCTGACATAAGCAAAGAATGCGACCAGTCCAATGAAATAAATGTTACAGGCTGCCTAAAAGCGACAGTCATTACAAACGTAGGAAAAGTAAAATGCATGAATGAAGGCGGAGTAATAAAAATAGAAAACCTTAAACATTCCGGCGTAAGAGGATACAAAGAAGAAACACAAAATAATAACCAGAACAATAATCAAGGTAATGGGGGAGGCGGAGGAGGTGGAGGTGGCGGAAATCAATCCAACACACAATCAAACCAGCAGCAGGTAAATAATGAACAAGAATCAAACACTAAAAATGAGGAGATAAAAAACACGGAACAAAAACAAACTTTACTTGAAAACAGCGAGCAGAACACAAACACAGAACAAAAACCTGAAGAAAAGAAGAGCATATTTGGAAGAATAACAGGACAGATAGTAAAAGACAAAATAAAAGAAAACATAAAATACATTCCAGCAGCTGCAGTTGGCTTAATGATACTACTTGCAGGCTCATACTTCGGAGCAAGATACTACAGAAATAGAGAAAATAATCCTAAAATTGAAATGAAGATGTGACACAGCTTAAAATTATTTCTGTTTATACAATTAAATTCCTTGAAAACAGGCTTAGTAGAAAGCCTATGATAAAATATCCGATGCTGTTGTTTTATAAATTAATATTAATTACGATAGTTCCTCGTTAAATTTCACTAAAGAGAAGTTTGAATAATTCAGTTTTTCTATGAATCTTTCTTTCGGGACTCAATTACATTAACCTCATTTAACGACCTTTTTAAATTCCAGTCTAATTTCATTTATCTTTTTCTCATTGAGCTTGATTAAGATTGATTTACATTTTACCAAAAACTCAGGAGCTTTCTTTATTATCTTGTTATATTGCTCATCTGGAACTGTTCTATCTACATAATACTGAGAGTCTATCCTTGCTTTTAAGGAATCTTCCGTAAAATCAAGCTCTTCTTCGCTGAAAAATTCTTTAAGAAATCTTTTGGCAAATTCTATCGTGCAAGAATGAATTTCGCATTTGATACCTATTTTTGTCAAAACTGAATAAAGAGAGAAATAGATGGTATAGTATGCAGTTGAGATTTTCCAGTCCTTTATGACATTTACTCTTATCGACTCAAGAGCTTCTTCAGATTTCTTGATATATGCTTCCGAAAGATTCGAATTTGGCTCTATTAGGCTTAAACCTTCTTTCTTTCCTGCACACCATCTTATTTTATCCATTTTTCAGCACCTTTTGAATAAACTGTTCTGCATTTAAAAAAACTATATGGTTTTTTAATATTTCTTTTAAGAGGATTTCTTGATTTATGTTTTTTTCAAATATTTTTAGGGGATAACATTTTATGTTTATCTCAATTCCAAAATTCCTTGAAACTTTTTTGATTTCTTCTTTTTTATACTCTCCTGCTACAAAAATGTCTAAATCAGACTCTTTGTGAGATATTTCTTTCGCATAACTTCCGAAAATAATACCAATTCCATTAATAAATGGGCTTATTTTTTCTATAACTTCTTTCACTATGAGCTTTTTTTCCATAAATGTAATTGATTTGTATTGCTCTATAAAGATAAGATATCTCTTACTCAATTCGTTTATTTTTAACTTATAAGATTTGATTTTGCCCTTTATTTTTGACTCTATAATCCCCTTATTTTCTAAATCTTCAAGAATTAGTTGTGCTGTTCTAGGGCTTATTTTAAGTAATTTTTCAACTTCCCTTATATAATATTCTCTATCAAATCCATTTGTAAATAAAGAAATGATTTGTAAGCCGTTCTCAGTAATGTTTATTTTATTATACATATGTATTATTTATAATACATATACTATTTAAACCTTTTTGTTTTTGTTTTGTACACCTTCCCAATTTTCTGCTCTAATTCTTTGCGTGTATTTTTAGCAATATCTCCACCTTTTGGGTGATTTTGAATGTATCTTCTTAGTTCATCCCTTCCTTCTGAAGATTGTCTTGCTCTTTCCAAGAGACTATCAATTACATTTTCAACATAACCACATAGTCCATCCCTATTTTTCCTATAAGCTTCTGGAAGATATGGAACCAATTCTCCGGATTTAACATCATAAACAAATGTAGATTCTAAATCCCACACAGAGAAAAGACAAATACCATCAAATTCACGGGATGGGTCAAATATATTTTGGCAGTTTTCACGTCGATTCTAAAATAGATGATTTCTACAGAGCCTGAAAACAACATGATTTATATATAAGTTTTACAGAGAAGAATGCATGGCTTTTGAAGAAGAGTTAATACCTGGAGTAACACAACTTATAGGTTTAGCCCCGGTAATTACTTTAGGTTTAATCCTCGGGCTCTATGAACTAATATTAATACACAGAGATGAAAATTTCAGAGGAAGCCACTGGATAGGCCATGGAATACATGCTGTAATATTCATGATGGTGGCACTGTTCTTCGTTTTCAATACAGATTATTTCTTGAACATAACAGGGCTTGCTGAAAAAGGCTGGCCAGTAATAAGCAATCCGTGGGCAGTAAGAGTGATAATCGGACTAATACTAAACATAAAAATGCATGCTGTATCTGCAGTAATAAAAGGAGGGCTTAGGGGGAGCATGACTGGAGGAATGGCAGAACACTGGACACACACAACAATAGTCTCAGTTCTTGTAATACTAGCGCCGCTGTACTGGCCAATAGTTTCCAACTTTTTACCAGAGTGGGCAGGAGGACCTGCAGTTACAGAATAAAATCCTGTATTTTTCTTATATAAATTAAAAGAGATAAAAGTTTATATACAACAGAAGGACTTTCTTTATTAGCATGAGATTAACATTAACAGAGCCGAGATATTTGAGAGATAGTATCATGATAATATCAGAACTTGTAAATGAAGCAAACCTGAGAATATCAAAAGACAAAATAGAACTTATAGCCATGGATCCAGCTAGTGTGGCAATGGTTGTATTTAAGCTTCTAAGCAGCGCATTTTCCGAATACGATGTTAAGGAAGAAAAAGTAATCGGAATAAGCTTGATAAACCTAACACAGATACTCAAAAGAGCTAAACCCACAGACATACTAACCTTAGAACTAGATGAGAATGTAAACAGAATGAGAGTAACACTCAAAGGAACAACAACTAAAAAGTTTGAGCTAAGCCTGCTTGACATAAGTGAAAAAGAGCAGAAGATGCCTAACTTGAAATTTAGTGCGAGAGTGGAAGCAAATACAATACTATTCGGCGACGCAATAGAAGACATGGATGTAATAGGTGACAGCCTGAGCCTCTCAGCATCCAAAGACAGTTTTATCATAGAGTGCGAAGGTACCATAAGCAAAGGAAACGTGGAAATAACAGGAGATGAAGAGACAACATTGCAAGTTTTAGAAAATCCTGTTAGTGCTAGATACTCAATAGAATACCTAAAGAAAATAATAAAAGGCGGAAAACTTACAAACACAGTAATTCTTGAATTCGGGCAGGACTACCCACTTAAAGCTGAGTATAAAATAATAGACAAGCTGAACTTACAATTTGTTCTAGCACCAAGAGCGCCAACAGAATGATAAATCAATAAAGAGAAGTTTTAACATATGAAACGAAAGAATTATTCTAGGATGGAGTATTGCGATTTTAGAATATGTCGTAGAGTTTATTGATAATAAAAAATAATTTCTATTAATCTTAAAGAAATAAAAGCTTTGTGCAGATTAAAGTTTAACAATATCTAAACCACTCCACAGTGGCACCTTTATTCTTACTTCCTCTTTAAGTGAATTTTTAGCAGGATTAAGAACAATTAACATAGAAGGTAATAGCCAGTCATTAGAGTCTGCTCCAATAGCATAATTATTCCAGCGAGCATTTTTATATAAAATATCCGCAATATCTAAAAGACCATCATCTCTTTGTCCTAAATAATTAATACTCCCATTTTCATCATGTATAAAAGATATACTCAAGTTTGAGTTTGTTATAGCAACCTCTGGAATAACTACCCTTGAAGGAATAAGTACTGTTCCAGAATCAAATATATTTATTTCATATATTCTACATTTATCATCGAATGGTAGAATAAGATCTCTTAATTGGCAGCCAATTCTTATAGGCAGAAAATTATAACTATTATTAATTGCAAAATCGTAAGGGCTCCATGATCTTAATGAGTTTGGAGCAGTTCCCCATGCATCAAATCTAACAGCTTTGCCACCTTCTCTTCTGTACAAGTTTATTATACTTCCATCTTGGTTGAATGCTATATACACAGTATCAAATACATAGGTAATATCATCATCTGTTCTTGATGTTGCAAAACCTTTTTTTACGGTAAATCCTCGATCTTGTACACCAACAGCTTTGAATGATAGTACTTTTACAGCTGTTCTTGGATTATTGTCATTTGTATTATTGTAAAGATCTACAGTATCGGTTTGTATTTTATATTCTCGGTATCCTTTATCACTAACTAAGCAATTTGGACATGATCCTCTAGGAATGGTCTGTGTTGGAATTGGTTGCTTTATACTACAGACTCCGTTTCTTTTTGCACTGCATAAATATCCAAATGGGCACGTACCTTGTCTATCTGGCCCTCCCGAACAGGTTTTTATTTGAAAATCTTTTCCAAACGAGAATGCATTGCCTGTAATATCTTTCATACCTGACGAATAGCCAACCATAAAAACAACAAATAGCCCAACTACAATACTGATAATTAAAAATACTCTTTTCATCTAAGAATTTTTCATCTCTTTATATATATACTTGTTGTAATTACTAATTAAATAAATTTAAATTAACAGACTGAATGTCAATTTTTTAGCCATTTTTTTCCATCTCAATTATAAACTCTTTAAATGTGACTTCATACTTGTAATTTTTAATCAGGGAAAAAACTAATTAATCTCTGCTAAGTTATATTATAATCATGAACAAACTTTTGTACTTAACTACATTACCAATAATAGTATCAATTCTCTTGTCAGGCTTTATACTAACAATTCATAATGAAGGTTTTTATGAGAAACAATTCTCAGAAAATAATGTTTACGATAAATTCAATAATAGTTTTGTTGAAAAGATAAATAAAAACCTAATTAATTACTTCAAAGGCAGAGAAGAATTAGGGGATTATTACAGTGAAAGAGAAATAATACACCTAAAAGATGTCAAGAATATAATAAACAATGCATTCACCATATTTTACATAACTCTAATAATAAACATTATCACGCTTTGTTACTTAATAACAAACAAGAAATATAAATCTCTCTGCACAATATTAACTTATTCCGGAATATTCACAGCAGTTATAATATTATTATTCATGATGAGTGCTTACACGAATTTCGATTACTTATTCACAAACTTTCACAGAATAACTTTCAGCAATGACTACTGGATGATGTATGAAGATGCATTACTAATCAACATATACAAAGAAGAATTTTTTAGAAGCGCACTAGAAAGAATATTGGTTATATCATCTGTAATTTCATTATTTTTATTTATTTCAGGAACATACTTTCAAAAAGCTTATAAACATAGTTCTGCGTAGAGAGCAATATGCACAAAAAAAGAGGACAAGCTAGCACTTTCATGATAATTGGTGTTACGGCTTTACTTTTAATAATTCTAATATTCTTTCTCAGAGACTCTTTAAGAGAAAAATTCAGAGGAGCAATAAACGAAGAGGAATATTTGAGCTCGCAACTAAACCAGATAAGAAAAAACATAAACAGCTGCGTTGTGAAGGAAACAGAAATAGCAGCAAAAATTCTAGGAGAAAGCGGAGGGCACTTCAATCCTGAAGAATATATATCATACCATGGCCAGAAGATAAGCACATTATGCAGCAACATTAAAATAGAAAAGAAGTGCAGCGCCAAGCCTATAGATATATCAGAATTAAATCAAAGACTAAGCGAGCACCTCAAATCAAAAGTTAAAAATTGCATAGACCTAGGCGGATACAGAAAAAAAGACTACAAATTGTCTGACGAAGAATTTGCATTAAGCGCCAATATTCAGGAAAAAAGCATAATAGTAGAGGTGGACTATCCAATAACGCTTACGCTAGAGAACAAGCAGGCAAAGATGAGTCAAATAATAAACAATGTTAAAATACCATTAGGAGCAGGAGTGATATTGGCTAATAATATCATAGGACAGGAGGCAACTTATGGAAAGTTTGATGTCATAACAGCAAGCCTTGTATCCTTAGGAAAATATACAATACGAGAAAGAAAAAGCTACCCGCATAAGATATACATAATAGACTTTGGAAATTATGTTTTTAATTTAGGGATTGAAGGAGAGACATGAAAAATAAAATAACCTTGCTGGAGATTTACTTAGTAATAAGCCTTGCATTTTTTATAGGAAGTGCGAGTTCAGAGAGCGTTAGCGCACTAGGTGAAACAGAGAGCAGCAATCAGGAATATGAAGTATCATGCTGCAAGAAAACAAAAAACGGACAGGGATGTGCTGAAAATGTACGGCAGGAAGAATGCTTGGAAGGATATACTATTGGAGTTTCCTGCAATAATTTGGAAGGATGCGATAAAATAGGATGCTGCAAAATAAACAGCGAATGCATAAAAGGAGTTGCAGAAGCAGCGTGCAGCGGGCAGTATTATGATGATGAACAATGCAATGTTGAACAGTGCAGGCCAAAATGCTGCGTGTCGGGAAACAGCTGCGCTTTGACCACAGAAGAAAAATGCAGCGATATCGGCGGAACAATAAATGAAGATGCTGCTGATGCGTTAAGCTGTAATAATGTGTGTGATGCCAAGTCCAAAGGATGCTGCAGAAAAGCTGATGGATGTTCTTATGAAACTGGAGACAACTGCGAAGGAGAGTTCTTTGCCAATATTCCTTGCAGTAGAGTAGGATCATGCAGTTGCAACAATGATAATCCTATTTTAGGTTGTGTAGGAAATGATTTGTACAGCTATGATTCCTGCGGCAATCCCACACTCAAAGAAAAATGCGACTTCAGAAGAGGATTTATCTGCGGCGATGCAAACGGAAATGAAAAATTCTTATGCAGAAACATGAACTGCGAAAATACTTACGATAATCCCCTTGTAGATGAAAACTTGGATGGAATAACAGACAACGATGGAGGATTCAGAAAACATGGAGAGAGCTGGTGCGAATACCAGTCAGCTGTAGGGCCAGGACTAGACTTGCCAGGAACAGCACACTACCTGCATGGTTGCGTAAATGGGAAAGAAGAAGTAAAACTATGCGGCAATGGAAACAGAGACGAAATATGCGCATATTTTTCAGTAGACGAGAGCAATAACTATATGTTTTTCAGCGGAGATGGGAAAGTTGCCAAGTGCATAGAGAATGACTACCAAGAATGCTTATCGTGCAATGACATACCATTAGATCCTAAAAAGAGAGAAAGCGATGAAACTAG
>CAYJAX010000033.1:0-7831 GCA_964368545.1 Candidatus Woesearchaeota archaeon
GGATCTAGTGTATTGCCTAATGATTTTGACATTTTTTTGCCGCCTATATTCAAGTAACCGTGGACAACTAAAGTTTTAGGCAGTTTGCATCCTGCCGATAATAGCAAAGCAGGCCATATTACAGAGTGAAACCAGTTTATTCCCTTGCCTATGACATGGACATCAGCAGGCCAATATCTTTTTTCTTTGTCTTTTAATCCAGATATGTAATTAATAAGAGCATCCACCCACACCCATACTTTAAAAATAGGATCGTTTGGAAAGTCTACGCCTATTTCTGCACCTTTTCTGCTGATGCAAATATCTGTTAATTCTTCATTCATTCTGGCAAGAACTTCGTTCTGTTTGGACTCAGGTACTACGTATTTAGGTATTATCTTTTGTAACTGAGATTTGTACTTGCTTAGTCTAAAGAAGTATGCTTCTTCCCTTCTTGATTCAGGTTCTTTGTTGTGTTCAGGACACTTGCCATACACAAGGTCTTTTTCCGTTAGGTATGACTCGCAGCCTATGCAGTAAAGTCCTTCGTATTCGCTTTTGTATATGTCGCCATTATCGATTACTTTGCTGATTATTTTTTGTACAATTTTAGCATGTTCTTTTGCTGTTGTTCTTATAAAATCGTCATAGGAGATGTTTAGTGATTTGCATAATTCTACAAACAAAGCAGAGTTTTTGTCTATGAATTCCCTGACTTTCATTCCTTCCTTCTCTGCTGCTTGGACATTTTTCTGTGCATTTTCATCTACTCCTGTAAGAAAGAACACGTCTTTACCATGAAGCCTGTTCCATCTAGCTATCACATCTGATAGGACTTTTTCAAATGCATGTCCGCAATGAGGCTTGGCATTGACATAATCTATTGCTGTAGTAATGTAAAATTTCTTATTTTTTGCCATTGAGTCATATTAAAAATAAAGATATATAAATATTTGTAATTGATGGGCTTTTATGTTATACGAAAAGTAGTTCATAACGCTGATAAAAATCGGTGCATGAAAATTACAAGAGACTTAATAGATTGGATTGGAAAATAATTAATAATAAGCTAATTTTCATAAAATCTTGTTTTAGAAAGGATTAAAAATAAACTGTCATATTAGATAGGTATAATGCTTGAGTCGATAACTGGTTTTGTAACTGAGGTGGTGAGTGAGCCTGTAAATATAGGTTGGGTAATATTTGCTGTTATCCTTGTTATTTTTATAATATTCAGTTTGAGGCAGATTTTAGATATTATGATTGACTTGTGGAAGCTTCCTTTCGCTATTGTTATGGATGCTCTTGACTTGCTAGCTTACAATAAGCCTTATTTAGACTTTGTAGCTGCTATAGGAAATATTATCATATTCTGGACTTTAGCTAAGAGGGGGCATCATCTGTCAAAGATTTTTGGTTTCGTTGCAGCGGCAGAGGCAATCATAGGAATATGGATTCTTCCGCAGTATGCTTTCATAACTAATATTCTTCCTACTAGTACAGTCTTGATGTTTATTGCCATATGGAGTGATTAAGATAAAAAAAGTACTAAATGATGTACCAGAGCAAAGAAATAAATTATGCAAAAAATAGAATACTACTAAAATACTTGGCATTATTAATAAATTAGTAAGAATTAGAGAGATTTAGGATCTCGCAACAGAAAGGTTTATAAATTTTGTTATTACTCTTTAGTTATATGATTAGGAGAAATAATTACAAATATATGCGAAGAGGATATCGTGAGTTAGGGAAAAGATTGCGTCCGGGAGATACAGAGTATGATCTCTTATGTAAAAGTCTGATAGAACCTGGTAAACAGAATGTCAAAGTCACAAGAACAATGTACTGGCATTGGCTTAAGTATAAATATGATGATCCATCATTAATTTTTTATGCAACTCCCCCTATAGGAGATGCCATAGGATCAGATAGAATATTAATAACTGGAACAAAATGTGAAACAAGAGATATGTATCAAATATTAGAAGGTCTGGATTCTTATAGGAGAGTTATGAACAAAATTCAAAGTATGCGTGAAGGATTGCATACGGAAAATGATGATATTTCACAATTAACTGCTGAAGAATCAAATAGTAAGTTAATTGTTGCAATAGAATATCCGAAGCAAGGTGTTATTCAACCAAAATATACTTTTTCTGCCACTTTAGGATCATTTTGGAAAAACTTTTTTGGAGAAGGAGATTTCTTAGATCAACAAGGAAAAGTCAGTGTACCAAGACTAATAGTAGGGACAGGATATATGAGAAATTACAACCTATATGGTGGACAAACAGTAGATGTAACTAAAAGATTGGAAAAGATTGCTTCTGCTTGGAGAATACCGATTCATTTTATTGAGTCATGGGCACCATCATAGATGTCATTAAGCAAACACTTGAATTTCTGCTAACATCGCCAACTTTACAAAGTTTTTTTCAGAAAATTCGCATCGATAATTGAAAACTGGTTGATTATTGGTCTACTTGCGTTCTTTACCATTATGTAGAATCAGCAAAAATGCTATTAAAGGATATTAAGGGAACTGGTGGTTAAAAGAAAAATAACTGGGACTCTAAGGAATGAAAAAGGAAAAATGAAATTATTAATGGGTGATAGGAACATGGAAACTACAAGGACTAAATTTTCATGCAGAGTTATTTAGATTACCTAGAAAATAACCCCATACCAAAAAAGAAATATTTATTAACAGTTTATTTTTTTAAAGAGTTTATTATGAGTAACTGGCTATTGATAATCTTGGTTATTGGAGTTGTAACAGTCATTTATTGGGTTTTAAAGGGAGAAGAATTTAGTAGGAGTTTGGTTGAAAGATGAATTTTATAAAAAAATTATTTGAACATAAGATGGATGATTCAGTGCATAGGCAGTTTAAGAGATTTAGCAAGGGAACTTTTGAGAATAGGGCTTTGATTGATATAACCTTAGGCAGCCAGACTAAGATCAAGACTAGTTTTGAATACGCAAATGATTTTGTTAGGTTTTTAGCAGGCACAATTGATGGTAAGATTAAGGTTACAGGGGGAATAATAACAACAAAGGCTATAAAAAACGAAATAAATTTTGAGCCGGCAGGTATGAAACAGTTTGCTGGTGTAAAAACTTACCTTATTGATAATGATTTAAGCAAATCAGATATAATAAGCCTGATGGACAAATTTTCAGATGCCTTGTTTTTACTTAGTTTCTCAACAGATTTTGGTAGTCTTAAGACAAAAGTTAAAAGCCCAAAATCTGGAAAGTCTGGTAAAGATAATGAAGAGCCTAAGGCTAATTTTTGCACGTTTATCACTTCAAATAAGGATTTTTACAAGGAATTTGCATTTGATGTAAACGTAAATTTCAGAAAGCTTTTTGTCAAGCACACATTTGTTATTGAGAATATTATTGTACCTGATGAATACCATGATAACTTTGAAAAGGCAAGGCAGTTTGCTAAGAGGAAAGGAAAAGTTTTAAGAATTTTGAATGTTGATGGTAATGAGTCTGTAAAGGAGATAGAGTTTGTTGTTTAATTTTTTTATAATGATAAAGTTTTCTATTACTAAAATTAAAATAGTGGGAGCTCTCTTAAATTAGCTGAAAAATTAGTAGAATCATTTAACATTAACCAAACCATTTTCCTAGGCTTTCTTGTTTTTCTCTTTCTTTTCCGAATACCATCTCTGTCATCTGTTTGGCTAGCTCTAATGTCTGCTTCAAGTAAGGGGGTATATCGTATTTCTCAGCCAGGCTTAAGCTTGGTTCTAAATATTTCAGCACTGTACCCTCAGAGATTGTAAATATTATTCTTCCGTTACAGCTTGTACAGTTGCCTTTCAGTGGTGGTCTTCTGTACTTCGTGTTGCAGGATACGCACCTGAATTGCTGTGTTGAAAATTTTCTCAAGTTGCCTTTGATGTCTCTTATAAAATGTCTTTCTATAATCAATCTAGCCACATCGTCTTCATCAACAGCTCTTAATTTACCGCACAGTTCCATCTGTTTTTCTACTTTTTCTTGCATTGTTGGTAAAGTCTTGTAGCTGCTGCACCTTACTGCATTATTAAAATTATTAGTGTCGTGTGTGTATCCCCATCCAGAGTACTGTCCTTCTTTTCCTAATTCTTCTTTGACTGTTTTTATTTTTACTTCTGTTGCTGGTTTGTACTCCAGGCAGGCATTATAGAGTTCTAAGGGATATTTCCATGTTATATCCATATCAAACACCATATCATCTACTTCCGAGGGGATTATCATTGAGCTGAGTACTAATGGCTCATCTTGTGTTGCTCCCCTGTGGTTGCTTAATAGTTTTGGTGAGAAATTTAGCAAGGCGTCCATTAATAATATTACAGTAGCTTCGTCGCCGTCACAGTTATTTAGTAATAATGAATTTACTAATATCGTATTATTTTCAACTCCTAAACAGTAAGTTGTTTCATATCCTTCTTCGATTATCTCTCTTATCTCAGGATAAGCATAATTTTCATCATGTTCTATTTTCATTCCGTAAGGATTAGTATTTTCAACTAAATATTTCAAAATATCATTTTTTCTTTTTAATGAAAAGTCTATTTGGTTATAAAATTTTTCATAATAAGTGCTTGGTATTATTAATTTAGTGATTGAAAATTCAGGTATTTCTATATTCTTTCTTATATAAAAATCTCTAACTTTGGGCCCAGGTTTTTTCTTATAAGAATATTTTTTGCTATATATTGAATATCTTCTTAAACAAAATTCTAGGTCATTTAATAAAAGTTCGGAAACGCTATCACAGCATATTCTTGAATCGCTTTTGCTTACACTTCCGTCTCCATCAAAGTATCCCTGCAAGAAATATTTCATTTTACTTAAAGGCAAGTTCATTATGATGCTTGGTATGTGTTTTTCATAAGCATTTCTTCCGCATTTTAATATATCAACAAAAAATTCGTATAATAATCTGCTTGAATAGGTTATAGAATCGTTTTTAATATCTGCCGGTTCCAAATTAAAATTCTCTTTCATTACTCTTAATATTCTATTTCTTATCTCATTTTCAGTTGCTGAAAAGTATATTTGATAATATCCTTTGCCTTTAGTTTTTTTTCTTGCGTATCCTTCAGCAGTGTATAATCCTAAAATATTAAGTACGCCTTCATTAAGATAAATTCTGTTAGGGAGATTTACATGGTTTCTTTTAGCTCCTAAAAAACTTGTTGTTGGTATTGATGCTTTTCCATCATAAGAAAGTAATAATAAAAACAATGGCAGAGGAAAACTATCTCTTTTTATAAAGTTATATAAAGTTCTTCGAGGCAAATTTAAAATTTTTTTAACATGAGTAAATCCTAAATTGCTAATTATTTGAGAGACAAAGTTTTTAACATTTCTTATCATTATGTCATCCCTGGAACAAAAATAATCTTTTAAGTCTATAAACTCAATGTCCTTTGATAAAATATTAATACTGACTGGAGCCACAAGTTTCATGTTGATCTTTAATTCTGAAGCAGGTATTCTATTGATTGTTTTGTTATTATAAACCAAAAACTTATGGTTATTAGTAACCCTAAAAATTCTTCCATCTCCTGTTTTTATTTTTAATATTTTAGAGGGTTTATGTTTAGTGAAATCATTTATTTTCACAGTATTTATTTTTCCTTTATTATTAAGCCCTATAGTATGATAATTATTGACTTTTTTAGCTAAAGTTCCAAAAATATCTACTTTTTTATCTGGTTTTAATTCTTCTACTAATTCTCCTATTTTCATGTTCTTCCAGATTCCATCTTTCATTATTGGTATGTACGTGTCATAAGCTAAACAGTCTCTTCTCATAATGCTGTGGAATAATGGGCTGCATAGCATTCCTTGTGTTTTAGAAAAACCAATTATTCTTCCGACAATTCCTGCAGATGTATGCGGGCTTAAGCCGATAACCAAATGCCCGACTATATCCTCTTTTTTCTTGAGATTGTAAAATCTTTCCATTCCGTAAAGTTTTTCCAGTAGTTCATCTACAAATTTGGCAATTCTTAAAAGAACGAAATCGGCTCCTTCATCTGTGCTTTCAGGACAGGAGGGCAGAACTAGGTCTTGGCACTTTATTTCAAGTATCTGTTCTTCATTTTCTAGTTCGTTTCCATATACATCATGTGTATACCCTAATTCTTTCAGTTTATCGATGCTTGTTCCTATCTCTTTAGCTTTGAAATGTGTCAGGGTCATTTCAGTCATGTCATACCTTATTGTTCCGTCTTTGTTTACATAAATATCATTCATTGCCCTTAGTATTCCTTTAGACAAATGTTCTGGTATGTGAGCTTTATTGCTTGTTCCTCTTACTCCTTTTATTAATTCAGGATAGTTTCTAGTCCCTATCTTTTTAAGAGCGCTTTCAAAATATTCTTTTATGTTTAGCTGCATTTTCTGATACGGTCTTGGATTGTGTCCGCACTCTCCGCTTTTATCATCGCACTGGTTGCAATTATGTAGTTGTTTAGTCCTGTTTCCGCACATATGACAGACTCTGTATACTGTTGTTTTGTTGCACTCGCTGCACTGATATGTTGAGAATTCTGCTGTTATAATCCCTTTTTCTAATGCTGCTTGAAAGCACCTTAGCCTGCCTCCTTCTTTGCCAACAGGAAACATTATTTGGGGGCTTCCGGTTAATTTTCTCATTTTTGCTTTTTCAGGCCTTCCCATTCTGCTGCCGATATAAAGGCCTGATTTGTCCATTATCTTAACTTCACTTACTTTGTTTATTACATCTATAACACATAATCCTTCTTTTATCTCGTCTAAGATCTTTTTAGAGTTGTATTCTGATTTGTAGAATCCTAAGCTTGTTCTGAATGCTAACGCCCATTCTCCCTCTATTACTATGTATTCGTTATTTACATTTTTATGCGGCAATCCTATTGATTCAAGTATCGTTTTTTTTGTATCTTCTGTACTTGCAGGGATTATTATCTTTTCATCTTTTACTACTGCAAATTCTATCCACTCTGCTAAAGATTTTATTTGTTCTAAACTGATGTCATTCCAGTGATATGTGTATCTTGGGTGTAATGGTGTGTTTGTTTCTTTGCTGATTTTATAGCAGTCTTCAAAATTCAGGTTTTTTCTTTTTAATTTTTCTATTAATTCTTTATACGTCTCAAAATTTTCTCCGGTATTATTCTCAAGTTCTAAAAAATACCACTCTTCATTCCATCCAACTGGAGCTAGAATATGTGCCCTGTTGAGGAAATAACCGTAATTTAATAATATGTCCCCTGCAAAGATTATTTCTTCTATGTCTTTCGCTACTTCTCTTGCTTTTTCTTCTGTTTCTAAGAAAACTACATCTCCGTTCTTCAATTTCACAATTGGTCCTTCTATGCTATCGCAGCTGCTCAAAACTGTGCTTTTTCCAGGTCTTTCTGTTTTCAATTGTGTTCCGTATGCTATAAAATTGTTTAGTGCTATCATTGTCGCAGGATGTATTGCACTGTCGCTCAATCCTGTTGTTCTGGCTCTTCCGAGTCTGACTCTGAACGCACCAGCATTCATAGGATGCCCTAGTACAGGTCTTCCAGCAACCAAATCTTTTAAGTAATTGTAGTCTGGTGATATTTTTGCTTTGCTTGATTCTTTGGTTTTTCCTTTTGCCCTTATTCCTTTTTGTAATATTGTATACTCTTCCAGAAATGACCATTGGTCCATGCCAAGATCCTTGTATATTTTCGAGAACTTCCCCCAGAATTTTGCAGATTTTTGGCACAGCCCTTCAGCCATCACTAAACAAAATCCGTTTCTTAGTTTGTTCGTGCTTACTCTATGTAAATTCTTGTAGTTCGGAACTTCTATTTTCTCGCTT
>CAYJAX010000034.1:0-7815 GCA_964368545.1 Candidatus Woesearchaeota archaeon
CGGGGCTTGCAAACCAAAATATCACGAATCAGTTTTTGCAAATAATTGATAAGCCGGTTTCTCAAAAAGATGAAATAATGCCAAAGTCTTAAATAGAAATATTTTAATAACCAAATAATCATAAAATAGTTATGTTTGAAAAAGTGTTACAGAAAATAAAGCCTACTGAAAAAGAGAGAAGAGATATATCAATAAAAGTAAATAACTTTTTAAAAAAATTAAATTCTCGCCTAGTAAGTTGTAAAGCTGTTGTTGGAGGAAGTTTTGCTAAGGGAACATGGCTGAAAGGACAGCACGATATAGATATATTTGTGTTATTCAGAAACAAAATTGATATCTCCATCAAGCTTGAGAAAGCAATTAAGAAATCATTTAAGAAATATGAAAGAATACACGGCAGTAGAGACTATTTTATAGTAGATTTCGAAAAACTTTCATTCGAGATCATTCCTGTCTTGAATATAACAAAATCAGAAGAGGCAAAAAACATAACAGACATAAGCCCGCTGCATGTTGACTGGGTGAACAAAAACTTGACAGAAAAAATGAAAGAGGATGTTATGGTAGCAAAGCAATTCTGCAGAGCAAACAACCTATACGGAGCTGAGACATACATAAAGGGGCTGCACGGATATGCATTGGAGATACTAATTTATATTTACGGATCATTCGAAAACATGATAAAAAATGTTGCTAAATGGAAAAATAACCTGGTTATAAATTCGAGTAAAAATGAATTTGTTTCAAAACAAGAATTCCCACTAACTTTGATTGATCCTGTAAATCCCAAGCGTAACGCAACTGCCTCATTATCACGAGAAAAGTTAGAACATTTTATTAGCATTTGCAGGGAATTCTCGAAAAGCAAATCATTAAGACTCTTTGAAGTTAAGGAAGTAAATAAAAAACAGTTCAACATAATACTTGAAGCAACACCAATTAAGGGATTTAGCGATATCTCTGGAACAAAAGTTCTGAAGGTTTTCGAGTTTATAACAAGAAAACTTCATGAAGAGGGTTTTATAGTCGAGAAGAAATATTGGGAGTTCGGGAATAAATGCTACCTGTACTTCAGAATAGAAAACAAGACAATACAAAAATACAAAAAACATTTAGGCCCTCCAATAAAATTAATTTCAGATCTTGAAAAATTCAGAAAGAAATATGGAGGATGCAAAATAGAGAAAGGGAGGGCTTATGTTATGATAAAAAGAAGGCATTACAGAATAAAAGATTTCGTCAGCCATGTTATCAAAGAAAGTGAAGTAAAAAATAAAATTAGATTTATAAGAATAAAAAAATGCTAAAAACCTACCAAAAGCCTTATAAATAACCTACAGCTATTACATTATTAATATATTTTTGGAAGAGGTTAAGTCTAACAAATGGTTAATAACAATTTATTGCGGCAAACAGGAACAACAACCGTGGGAATAATGTGCAAAGACGGAATAGTTCTCTCGGCAGACAAGAAAATGACACTGGGCGGCCAAATAGTCTCAAGCAAAAAGTTTGAAAAAGTCTTTGCCATAAATGAAGACTTGGCAATAACAATAGCAGGGCTGGTTTCAGACGTGCAGCTGCTTACAAAATTAATAAAGGCTCAGATAAAATTAGATGAATTGAGAAAGGGGAAAAAAGTAAAGGTCAAAGAAGCGGCAAACATGCTGGCAAACTTGGTCTACTCAAATGTTAGGAAATTCTCAACAATCCCGGGAATTACAGGATTCTTATTGGGCGGAAGAGACAATGATGGTTTTCACTTATACGAATTGGGAATGGACGGTTCACTGACAAAATGCGATGATTATGTTACAGATGGTTCAGGCATGGTTTTTGCAATGGGAGTTCTAGAAGCAAACTACAAGGAAGACTTAACAGTTGATGAAGGAGTTAAGTTGGCAATAAAGACTGTTTCAGCAGCAATGCAGAGAGACACAGCCTCAGGATCAGGAATAGATGTGATAACGATAACAAAGGAAGGAGTGAAGAAAGTATTTTCAAAGCAGCTAGAAACAAAGTTAATAGCCTAAAGTTACAAATTTATTTTTCATATTCTCAAGATTAGAAAAAAGAAAAAATGGTAAAGATAATTGACGAAGTAATAAAATACTTGCCGGAAGATGCTGATATAGCAGACGCACTGTTTGAAGGTGCAAATATTGTCTTATACACGAAAAACAAAAACTTCTTGCTTGACAACAAAGGCGCAATCAAGGAAATTGTAGAGAACATAAAGAAAAGGGTTGAACTCAGAGCAGATCCATCCACTCTAATGGATATGGAAGACACGAAAGAAGCAATAAAGAAAATGGTGTCTGAAGATGCAGGAGAATGCAACGTAATATTTGATCATCAAAGGTCAAGGGTTATTATAGAGGCTGAAAGGCCTGGAATAGCAATAGGAAAAGGGGGCGATGTTCTGAAAGAAATAAAAAGAAAAACTTTGTGGACGCCGATTGTCAGAAGGATACCCCCAATGAGATCCCAGCTTATAGAAAACATTAGACAAGTTTTATATGATTACAGCGATTACAGGAGAAAATTCTTGCATAAGGTAGGCAAAAGAATATACGAAGGCTGGACAAAATCAAAAAGAGATGAATGGATAAGACTAACATGTCTTGGTTCAGCCAGAGAAGTTGGCAGAAGCTGCTTTTTGCTGCAGACGCCTGAATCTAAAGTCATGCTTGACTGTGGATTTAATGTTGCTGCTCCTAGAGAATACGCTTTTCCATACCTTGATGCTCCAGAATTCAACATAAATGATCTCGATGCTGTTATATTATCGCATGCACATATCGATCACTGCGGTTGTATTCCCTACTTGTTTAAAATGGGATATAGAGGACCTGTATACTGCAGTGCGCCTACAAGAGACGTAGCTGCTTTATTGTGCTTGGACATGATAGAGATAGCGATGAAAGAAGGGTCAGACCCATTGTACGACAGCAATGACGTAAAAGAAATGGTTAAGCACACTATATGCTTGGATTATGAAGAAGTTTCAGATATAACTCCTGATATACGTTTAACATTATACAACGCAGGGCACAACTTAGGCAGCTCACTTGTTCACATGCACATCGGGAATGGTATGCATAATTTTGTTTACACTGGAGATTTCAACTATGAAACATCAAATCTTTTAGGATCTGCATCTTCCAGGTTCCCGAGGCTTGAAACTGTAATGATGGAATCAACTTATGGAACTAGGTCAGACACAAGCCCGACAAGAAAAGAAAGCGAGGAAGAACTTATCAGGATAATAAATGATACTGCAGAGAAAAATGGAAAAGTCCTCATGCCTGTTCTAGGCGTGGGAAGATCGCAGGAGATAATGCTTATACTTGAGAGGGCAATGACTGAAAAAAGAATTCCTGAAATGCCAATATACGTCCAAGGAATGGTATGGGACGTTACTGCAATACATACAGCATATCCTGACTTTCTTGGAGCAAGAGTAAAGAAAGCTATATTCCAAAGAGACCATAATCCATTACTGTCGCCGATATTCAAGAAAGTAGTGTCGCAAAAAGAAATGCAGGAAATAAAGGACAGCAAAGGTCCTTTCATAGTCATGGCAACATCAGGAATGCTAACAGGAGGTCCTTCATTGTCTTACTTCAAGCATTTTGCAGAGAATCCTAAAAATTGCGTAGTGTTGACTTCATATCAAGGAGTTGGAAGCGTAGGAAGAAGAATACAAGACGGAGAGAAAGAATTAACATTTACTGAAGGTGGCTCTAAGAGGGCAGAAGTTGTGCAGGTCAAGATACCTATTTATGTACTGCAGGGATTCAGCGGGCACAGCAGCTTTAAACAATTAATAGCTTGGGTGAGCAACATAGAGCCAAAGCCTAAAAAATTCATAATGATACATGGGGATTACTCAAGATGCATAGAGCTAGCATCTGTAGTGTACCAGCAAAATAGAGTAGAAACAGTCGCTCCTAAAAATTTAGAGACTATAAGACTAAGATGAATTTGTTATTTAAAAATAATTACAGAAAATGAAGTTATGGGTCTCTTTATTTTATGTTTTTATGTCTTGTAAGTTAAATAAAATGATGACTTCGTATATATGCAGTTATGTAAGATAATGCTCGGAACTGTGATAAATTAGTGATACCTTCTCTTTCATTTTTAGGGATAATGCATATTTTTTCATGTTTGAAAGATTTGAAGAACCCAGTAGGTTCAACAAGGTATCCACAGATTATTACATCAGTACCGAATTCATATGGTTTTATTTTTTTACGTACTTATCTATAAAGATAAACGACTTTTCCATACCTAGATTCAAATTCTACAATACTTGTAGGAGCAGCACCATGTGTATGGGCCATCTCTTGAGCAGAATATGTATCTTCTAAAAACGGAAATTCCCTAAGATCCTCTTTAGCCATGTAAGTTTAAGGTAAAATCTTTATTATAAAAGTATAGTTTATTTAACGTATCCCGCAAACTCAAATTTACTTCGTAATTTTGCCCTCACTTTCGTTCGGGTTACATAACATCGTTATGCACAATTTTGTGGTTTGCTAAACATATCTCGTGAACTCTTCTCTAGATATTTGTAAATCATGTTTTATAATCTTATTTAACAAATTCCTGTCAACATCTTCCCCACCATGATTTGGAATTACAGTAGTTCTACCGTCTGGATGTTCAAAAAACATATGACTTCCCTCTTGTCTTTTTAGTTCAAAACCTAATTTCTTCAAAATTTTAGTTATTTCCCTTGCATTTAAGAGTGGCAGTTTAGCCATAACTTAAGCCTCTATTTGTTGTAATCCTAAGAACTTCACGCCATCTTCCGATGGTTTCTTGAATTTTAAATAGAGAGAAATTGCTTCCTTAGTTCTTTCTAATAGTTTGTCCATAGTTTTAGCTTGTGTATGACATCCGGGAAGTGCAACTACATCAGAAATAAGATAACCATCTTCACCTTGTTCTATTACAACATTAAACTTTTGTACCATTGCTTTAAAAAGGTTCGTAGACTTTATAAACATTCCGCAAACCATTTGGAGGAGTCTTATCGATTGAAAGGCAACTATGTGCTTCTCTAGTAATCTAGTGCTACTTGATACCGTCGGGAAACTTTCTCGCTTCGCACCCCGCTGCGCTCTCCTCCTTTCAGTCGTCGGGAGACATAAAAGGAATTAAGTTCAATCGGCGCTACACCAATCACATAAATTAAAGAGGGGAAAAAACAAGAAGGAAAAGAAAATTTGGTTCTAGTGTAAACTCTAAGACTGCCAAAACAATAAGATCTGAAGTATACGGTAAGCTAATCTGCCATAACCTCTTCTCTTATTTTATTCAAGTCTTAGGACAGAGCCGTGCGCTTCAGAAACTTTATATACATCAGTTAGATTTATTGAAGTATAAGAATTATTAAAATCCATATATAAATAAACCAATGTATCAGCACTTCTTTCCAGAGAATATGTCAGACATTGTCTTGCTTATGTCTTCAAAAGGAATTATTTTTCCACTCCCAGCATAATTTACTGTAGGTTTTTTAGATTCTTCTTTTGTATCTTTAATTCCTAATTTGTTCTGATTTGAAATATTATGAGATGACGCAAGGTTTGTATTTGAATTGTTTTCTTTTTTAGCTATCAAGTCATGCAAGGCTGCAACTAATTTCCTTAAATCTTCAGCACTTTCTTTCTCTGTGTCAAAAGTTATCTTAACTTCCATTGCATAATTTTAGTAGAATGTATTTTATAAGATTTTTGTTTATGTAAAATTAAGATTACCTCTTTCTTAATATCATCATTCAGAATTATAATCAGCCGTCATATGCTTTAAGATTCTGCAGTGATTCTTCCAGTGATCTATATTTTGAGTCATATCTCGAATAATAACTATTAAATTTATTTCTAATGATCTGTACAGACTCAATGGCATTCGTCAACGAAGCATTCTTTATATCCTGTCTAGTTTCTCTGACCTGGCTGTAAATCTCCAGAGCCCTTACTATTATAGCATTAAGGTAAGCAAGTTCATACCTGTCTTTATCTTCAATTCTATCCTCGGAATAAACCTCTCCTTCTCTATTTTCATTAAAGCTGTTCCAATGCCTCCTGCATATTTCTAGTCTGTCTTCATAACCTAAAAAATCATATTGGTCCAGCAGGTTAGCATCATCAAAAACTATAGGCACCTTTCTCCCAGGCTCATTATCTAAAATTAACACGTTCCCAAATTCATCAAATCCCCAATTACGTCCGTGCGCATCTCTGTTGTATACTCTAACAATTCCATCAAGACTTAGCTGTGCTGGCTCCAAACAGTCCACTATTTGACTAACTTCAGAGTCGCTTACTCCAGCATTCTGTAATCTCTTCCTGATTATCTCCAAGCTGTTTCTTTCAGGCATGCTACCGACAAACTTGGCATGTATCAGCCCCAATATCTCAGCTATTCTATAAAACTCATCCAATGACGCTGTATTGTTCTTTATCTTATCATCAAGAGAAACATGTTCTTCTCTGATCATTACATAAAAATCTTCATCTTTCACTTTAATAACGCTCAAGGGTTGAGTTACTTTGCAGTCTCGCCTTGCTGAAACTATATGTGCTATCTGTGCTGTAGCCTGTATCTCTGCAGTAATATCATCTGTGCTAGAACTTTTGTATACAAATTCCTTGCCCAACATATCGTCTCTAAGTATGGATACTTTGTGCTTGCTACCTGAAATTAAATCACTACTTACAAGATCAAAAGCGTAGTAGGCAGCACTTGAGTATAATGATTTAGCCAACTCTTTGTTTCCTAAGGCGTCGAGAGTATTTCCCATCAATAAGCTGATTCTGTATTTTTCAGGATGCTCGTTTAAATAGTCTAACAAATCATTTATTCTCCAACCACAAAGATGTGCAGATACAAAAAATCTTACTAAAGTTTCATCATTAATAGGTCTTTTCATGAACTCTGCAACTAAAATCTTACCAAAAGAATAAGAATAATCTATAAACAAGTCTGGATCTTTTTCTTCTTTATCATCAGGCTTATACTCTCCAGCCAGCCTAAAAGCCCTCTTGTAGCACTCAAAAGCTTGTCTTTCCATCTCAAAATTGTGATATATCCCACCAAGCCCGACTAGTTCCCTCATCTCTTCTGCTATATTAGACCTTAAACCAACAATTCTTTTCTGTGCCTTAATCACTCCGGCCCTATTTCTTGCAACTTTGCATAAAAATTTCTTAAATAATGCATAAACATATTTCTTATCCCACCAATTATCATTCTCAAATATTATATCGTCTAGACAAGAAGACATGATGTTTATGCTTCAAGATTAGTTAATAAAAACTTATTGACTCTAAAATAATCATTGCTCCTGCAACAATTTAGCAGAATCAGAGAACAGAAATATTTTTTAACAATGAAATTGCTCTAATTATGTAAAATGCTAAAAAAAGAGTGCGTGTTAGCTTCTATAATAGTAATAATACTTCTTATGACAATTAAAAGCGCTGTTGCCCCTTTCGATAATTGTCCTGGAGACACAACAAACGGTGTGTGGGTTATAAGCGATACAAAATACGTTAACACTACAGTTATCTGCTATAATATAACGATTAGAAGCGGAGGAAATCTTACAGTAGTAAATGGATCAACAATAGTTAATATAACAACAGGCAATCTAACAATAGAAGTTAACGGAGCACTACATTCCAACAGGCAAGGTTTTTCTGGAGGGATATCGAGCGGCTCTGGTTCTGGAGGCGCTACTGCCAAGGGAATGGGCGGAGGGTACGGTGGAAGAGGATGCAAACAAGACTTTTCCTCGTG
>CAYJAX010000035.1:0-7743 GCA_964368545.1 Candidatus Woesearchaeota archaeon
ATAAACACAAACCACTTGACTAATTCCCCAAGTAAGCTTGGAACATTTGTATGCCCTACTTCTTTTGATAGTCCTGCTTCTTTAACATATTTGTCTACTCCTATTTTCTGTAGCACCCATTTTAATACATGTCCGATTAGGAATCCGACAAAATATCCTAGTATGAGCAGTAATACTGCGACAACTAGTGCTGGAAACATGCTAACAAAATCTAGCCATAACTCCGTTAATGGTTGTAAGAATAAATTTCCTGTAGTGACCAATCCGTCAACTGCCAAACTCAACACCTCCTTTTTAATACATACATTAGAATATATCTTATTTATATAACTATCGTTTTTCTTCAAGAATTTCTGAATTTATTTCTTTAAGTCTTTCGATTACACCTGAATATTCGGGAATGTTGTATAATTTAACAATCGGAATTGCAGAGCTTATGATAATGTCAGGAGCTTCGCTTTTTGTGTCAGCAACTATTATTAGGCCGTTATTTTTTAATTGTTCAGCATCTGAAAAGAATTGCGTTATATTTGAGAACTTCAGGACTGCGGCGTTTATTGCTCTTTCTCCGCTATGCCTTGTATATTCATTTATTTTGGAGTTCAGGCACACGAAGCATTTGCTTCTCACCTCATTGCAAAGCATAGTATAGCTTTCTATATCGTCTTCAAAGAACGGATTTTCTACATAGATTAAGTTGTAAGTCTCTATAAGCTTCCTGACATATTCTATCTGTTCTTCCCTGGTTAGCTCTTTGTCTTTGTAAAGATATTTTCCGTTATTGTAGTTGTTAAACGCAACTCCGATCCTGATTTCAAAATCTATTTCCTTGAATACTTCGTCTGCTGCTTCCTTCACACTCATCAGAGCTTCTTCTTCATTTTTGTATTCTGTTTTCGTTTTCTTATTGATCTCTTGTTCTATCATTTTGTTTGCGTTGACTGCTGCTTCAAAGTTTTCTGAGTTTGGAGACAAGACCAAGAATTCTTTTATTCCTTCTTTTTTATTTATAACAACAGATAAAGGCCTTGGAACTTGTTTTGCTTCTTTGTCAAATAATTTCCATGGTTTATCTATGCACTTTAATATTCCAGCCTCTATTATGCTATATTCCTTATCGCTAATATCTGCTAAATCTAACTTCAGCTTCTTAAAACTTTCAACAGATTCTACTTTAAAGTCTTTCAGTTTTCCCTTTATTTTGTCTGCTGTATTTCTTTCCAGACTGATGCTTGCACTTTTCTCATCGCTAGATAACCTAAATCTGTCCTTCCAGAATATGAATTTATTTCTTTCTATGCCTTTTATTATCATGAGTTCCTCTTCCTCTTTTTTACACTGTATTTTAGAATGTATATTATTCGACTCTTTTCGGGCTTGGTCTTTTTATTGTTATTGGCAGTATGCCCTTCTCTAGCTCCATCTTGGCAATTTCAACAGGATTATAATTAATTCTCTCAAGATCCTCTTCACTCAACTTCAGCATTAATGGAGCACCCATAGATAACTGCAATGCTCTAGCTCCTACTAGTCTAGCCTTTTCGTATCTTGTGTATTTCATTTTGGTATTGCCTTCCTTAGTTCCTTGGATTTTTTTATTGCTAATTCTATCATGCTATTTATTTCTTCGTTGCTTAGCCCCTGATTTCCTCCTTTCTGTAGGGATGATATACTTCCATTTTCTAGAACTCCTACTGTAAGCCTTGAATCTGCTGTCTTTTCCTCTTCGTATGTAGGGTCTATTATGAAGTTCCCAGCTATATTATATACTGTGCATGATAAAGGCATGTTTTTCAGCTCTAGTTTCTTGCTGGTTATTTCTTTGTAATTTACCTTATTGCCTTCCAGCTTTGGGAACTTAGCATCTTTAAGCGCTGCTAGTGCAGCCAGGCTTGCAGCATCAAACAGGTTTCCATCATGATTTATTGGATATATGTCGATAACTACCATCCACATAAGTTCTCCTTCTTTTATGCTTAGCTTCTTCAGTTCTAAAGCTCCTCCCTCTCTAAGAGCTCTGTCTATTACTCTTGATAGTTCTATTGCTTCTATTGTTGGTGGTCCTGACTCAAATTCTGGGCTGGATAAAGGTCTTAATTCAACATTGACTATTATCCCCCCTTGGTCTGGAGTGTCTGGGAATGGTGTTCCTACTTCAAATTTTACTCCTGCTAATACTTCTGTATTTCCTATTTTTACTCTCGCAGATCCTTCTGCTCCTTTAACAACTCCCATATCTAATGAGATTTCTCTATAGTCCTCAAATTTTCTAAGGTCGAGTCTTACTTTTTTCTCAAAAACTTTTAACATGTGTTGCTTTATTATGCTGGCCATTTTATTTGCTTCCTGTAAACCTTTCTTTTAGAGCTTCGATTTGTTTTTCTTTGATTTCGCTGCATGCTTTTCTAGCCATGTCTAATAATTTTTTTACTTCCTCTTTTGTTAACTTCCCATCCATCTGCAGTAATGTTACCTCTCCTGTCCTTGTTGACATAGCAACTGGCATGTCCACTCCTTCAGGGTACGAATCTTCTTCATAAGTCAAGTCAACTATTAATTTGTCTTCAACTTTACCTACAGACACTGATGTTATAATGTCTTTCATAGGTATTCCTGCTTCTGCTAGTGCTAGTGAAGCTGCAGTTATTCCAGCGCATCTTGTTCCTGCATCTGTCTGTATTAGTTCTATGTCAACATCAATTACGGCTCCTGAATATCCGCTCAGGTCAAGTACTGGCAGAAGAGCTTTCTCTGTGACTAGTGAGATTTCCTTTGATCTTCTGTTGCCTCCAGGTCTTACTCTATCACCACTTCCTGAGAATGAAAACATGTTGTATTCGCATCTCAAAACCCCTTTAGTTGGGTCTTGCAAGAATGCTGGATAAAGTTCCTTCGGACCATAAACTGCAGCAACTGCTATAGTATTTCCTATCTGGAACATTGCACTGCCATTGGCTTTTGGAACTACTCCGACTTTCACTTTTATTGGTCTTAGTTCTTCAAACTTTCTTCCGTCAAATCTTTTCTCGTAAGCCATTTTCTTTCTCCAGAAATTCTTTAAGCGTGTCAGTAAGCCCGCTCATTGAGCTCTCTTTTTCTACTTTATATATGGCTCTTAAAGCAAGATCTTCTTTTATAGGGTCGTCTCCGCTTAGCCATATATAACCATTTTGTCCAACTAATATCTTGCACCCTGTATGCTCTTTTATCATCGATATCATGCTTCCCTGTTTTCCTATTATTCTTGGTACTTTCGTGCTTCCTACTTTTATTATTCTGCCGTCTTCAAGCTTTCTAAGCCCTGGACCTCTCATTGTTAAGTCTATTATTTTCATGCTTGCTACATTAAATATCTGGGTCATCACATAGTCTCCGTGGTCGAAGTATTTTGTCAGGTCTGCGCCTTTTCTCACAAAATCAGATACAGCATCCTTGACTGATAGGTTAGCTTCAAATGCCCAGCCTATATCAACTCTCCATCCGCTAAATCCTATGCTCGTCACTTTGCCTATTACAACATCATCCCTTTTAGGAACATAAGGTCCTGCGAGTGGCACCAGTTTTATTAGCCTGCCTGATACGTTTACAATTCCCACTCTTGTTGCTATCAATTTTTCTTTTTCTCTTATTACGTTGTCTCCTGGCAGGTATTCCATGCTTTCTGCAATTACCTGTCCTGGTATTACTATTTCCTTCTCTCCTATTATCAAGTCTTCTGTCATTTTTTTCTCGTTACTACAACTTCAACATTGCCTTTTGTCAGTCTATTTAAATCTACCTCTAAGTCTTCTTGTAGCCCTGCAGGTATCTCCAATGCTGCGCTCAAACTCCCATCTTCCAACCATTTCTCGTTTAGAAACTTTCCATAATGTTTTAGTACGCTGAATGATTTTCCTGCGAATTGCTGTGGTATCTTAACTAATATTTCTCTTATCTCATACTTTATCGGAAGCACTTTCTTTATCTTGTCTATTACATCTTTTACTTGCTGCTCTGCTGGTTTATTTTCAACTTTCACTCTTGCTTCTGCCATGGCATTTTCTATTCTTTGCTGTGGGTGCGGCTTGCCGCTGTTTGGATCTACTGCAGTTTTATGTATCAGGTCTGCTATCTGTTTTTTCTTCTGCTCAAGTTCTTTTCTTTTCATATCTACAGTTACAGGCACTATCCCTTCCTTTACTATTATGCTGCAGACTTCCAACTTATTCTTTGTTCCAAAAATCTTTAAAATGTCATTCTCAGAAGCCCTGGAGCCTTTTCTTGCATCGCTGTAGATTTCTTCACTGGCTATAACTTCTTCTATAGAATTTATGTTTCCGTTTATGAAAGCTGCTGCTTTTCTTGGATCTACCAGTATTTCAAATGTTTTTCCTTCCTTCTTAACCTTGGCAACTACTGCTTCATCAACATTAACAGCCATATTTTATTAAACCTTCTTAGCCAATTTCTTTAAGGATTCCTTATCTATTTTTCTAAACTGTTTATCGCTTGTTTTTATGTAAGCTCCGTCTATTCTGTCAATATCAAAGTCTTTGCCGAAAACTCTTTTGAATGCTGAGACTGCAACCTTCATTCCCTGCTCTAGTGGCATGTCAGCGTCATATTCTTTCTCAAGTATTTCTTTTAATTGTGTTTCTGCCTCTCCTATTACTGTAGCTTTGTATTGAAAGTATATTCCTGTAACGTCTGTGACATACAATTGCGGCCCGTCATCATCCACACCAGCAAACATTATGCTGACTCCGAAAGGTCTCGCACCGCCGAATTGCGTATATGCTTGCTTCATGTTTGCTACGTCCTTAACCAGCGATAGTATGTCTATTGGAGTATCATAAGTAACTTTGTTTTGCTGTGCTATGAGTTGCGCTCTTTCTATTAGTACTCTTCCATCCATTAAGTATCCTGTGGCGCTTGCACCTATGTGGTCATCTACTTGAAAGACTTTTTCTATGCTTTGTCCTATCATTAATTTCTCAAGAATTCTTTTGTCAGCTAGAAGTAAAACGCCGTCTTTGCACACCATTCCTAGAGATGTTGTTCCTTGCCTTACAGCTTTTTTTGCATATTCTACTTGTAATAGTCTTCCGTCTGGGCTGAACATTGTACTGCTTCGGTCATATCCCATCATCTGGTGAGTTATTGTTGGCTGCATTATTCTACACCTCCATGAATAAATTTAGTTCTGGCTTTATTTATCATTCCTGAAACTCCTGAGCTTCTTACAATTGCATCCTCTTTATTAATCTTTCTCACAAAGCAGAAGCTGGCTCTCAGGTTGTCTAAGTATTTGTTGTTTACTTTTATTATTCCTTTATTTCCTTCAGATTGTATGAATTCTATATTGGCTTTGGAGTATGTTAAGCTTCCGAATAACTCGCTGAATTTTTTTATTATTTCTTCTTTTACATCTTCGCTCTCTATCTTATTTTCGCATATTGTTTCGTAGACTAAGTATCTTTTCTTTTCTCTTAAGCTCGGCTTTAAAAGTTTTTGTTTCATAATTTTTAATAGTTATAAAATATAATTATTTTTCCTTATTTCTCTCATGCATAGATTACTGGAAAACTTATAAATCTTTTGAAACTAGGCCAAATTTATAGTAATTTATATAAAGAAGTAAGATCCTATATTTAAGTATAAAAATGGAAACAATTACACTACCAAAAGTAGAATTTGAGCAAATGAAATTAGAAATAAAAACATTAAGGAATTCAAAGATGTATCAAAGACTTTTAGAATTTGAACAAAATATTATTTCAGGAAAAAAATATACTAGAAAGGATCTAGGGTTTTAGAATTTTTTCCTTGATTTTTTCAATTGTACTTGACTGTCTATCTTCGCTTGTTTTCATCTCGTATTCAAAAACGTAAATTTCATTGTTGTTAATATTATGTCTATAGTATAATCTTATTGGTGGGTGCTTGCTCTTTACTTCATAGATAAATAACCTAGAATCTAATAATTTACCAGGTTTGGATCTAATTCTTCTATTTTGTCTAGCATCTTAGTAAGAATTTGTTTAATGTGTTGATTCTTGGCTGCTTTCTGCAGTTGTTTAATCATAACACTATCAAAGATTAATTTATACTCTGACATAAATATCAAAGTACATCCTACTTAATAAAATTCCTGTTAAGTGTGACCTAATTTATAAAACTTAAGGCTGTTTTAGCTTCTCCGCCAGTCATTCCTAAGATTCTTAGAAGGCTCAGAAAGTCTGTTCTCCCAACCATTCCATAATTGTGTTCTGCAAAGCTGAAGAATAATATTTTAACCTTGTATTTTCTGCATAGCTTTATGCTGTCCATGATCCATTTCATTTCTTTACTGGAGTTTATTTTGTTCAAGCTGAAAGCTATGTAAATGTTATTTTTATTTGCAGCTTTGCATATTATGTGGTCAAGTCCAGGTCTGTCAAAGCTATATGAATTTTTTCTTCCGAATAAATGGGGATTCAGTAATATCTTTACTTTCCCACCCTCCACTAGTTTTCTTGCTTCAGTGTATTCATTGGCTTCTTTGAGATTTAGCTTTTCAATGTCTTCTCTGAAAAATATTTTGTCAAATCCGAGATATTCTCCGAATTTTTTTATTTCTTCGTTCCCATCCATAATTACTATGTCACAAAACATAAATATTAACAAGTTTAGTAAGCTTTATAAATATTATTTAGGTTTGGCTAATAATGAACCAGACAATAAATAATGTTCCAAGACACCTAGGCATAATCTTGGATGGAAACCGTAGATTTGCAAAAAGATTGATGCTTAAGCCATTCAAGGGACATGAGTGGGGTTACGAGAAAGTAAAGAAGGTTATGGACTGGTGCAAGGAATTCAATATAAAAGAGTTAACTCTGTATGCTTTCTCTATTGAGAACTTTGATAGACCAAAGAAAGAGTTTGATTACTTGATGAATTTATTCAGAAACGCTTTCGAAGAGTTAAAAAATGATTGGGAAAAGATAAAAGAAATAAGGATAAATTTTATTGGCAGGATTTCTATGTTTCCTGAAAATGTACAGGAGAAAATGAGGGAGTTGATGGATCTTACTGCTGATAACAAGCCTTACATGCTAAACTTTGCTATGGCTTATGGCGGCAGGGCTGAAATTATAGATGCTACCAAGAAGATTGCAGAGAAGGTCAAGGAAGGTAAGTTGGATATTGAAGAAATAAACGAAGAAGTTTTCAAGGAGAATTTGTATTTGGATTCTGAGCCTGACCTGATTATTAGAACTTCTGAGTCCAGGCTTTCTGGATTCTTGCTTTTCCAGGGAGCTTATTCCGAGCTTATCTTTCTGAAGGAAAAATTATGGCCCGAGTTTGAAAAAGAAGACTTCATAAAATGTCTTGAAGAATATGGCAATAGGGATAGAAGATTTGGGAAGTAATAAGCTTTTACTTCATCTTTTATTTCATAGATATTTGGAAATTTGATTTAAGAAAATAGAAAAATATCGTAGCAAGCTACGGGGTATTAAACCCAAACTGGAATAAAAGATGGCTAAAAATTATTTTTAGCACTGGAATTCAGTCTCGTCAACATTGTTAGTGTAGACTGTTTCAGTTATTTCACGTCTCTCTTGACCACTTACGATATAAGTAGGATTTACAGTAGCTAAAACTTCATCATAAAACACACCATTTGTGCAGATTCTATCTATTACCAGAACGGTTGAAGCACCTGCTGCCAGACTTGTCTGTAGATCGGAAGAGCACACGTCTGAACTCCAGTCACGG
>CAYJAX010000036.1:0-7701 GCA_964368545.1 Candidatus Woesearchaeota archaeon
TAATATACATGAAGCTGGGAAGCGAAAATAAAGTGTACAGCGAAGGAGAGTGCATAATAATACAGGGAACAGACGGGCATGGACTGATTAAAGCTGCAGAAAAATTCGGGTATTACCTAATCGGAGTATTCTAAGGAAATGATAAACAAAAAGCTACTTGAAATACTTGCCTGCCCGGAATGCAAGAAAGCCGTCAAATACAAAAAAGAGAAAAACATTCTAAAATGTTCTGGGTGTGGCAGAGAATACAAAATAAAAGATGATATACCGATAATGCTAACCTGATTTTAAGAGAAGTTTGCAAAATCATTTTCTAATGAAATCCACAACCTAATATATAAACTTCTATAAAACTTTCCTAAAATCTGGTGAGAACTAAGGATAAAATCTTATAAATAGAACCACCCTATCTATCAAATCAATTCACTTTCCTATCTACTGCTTAATAAGAAAAATATATAAGCTCATCTTTAGAATTTATTTTTATGCCGAGGTCGCTTAATCTGGCAGAGCGCTGGTCTTGAATATCAATTAAAAAGCAAACCAGTGTCCGAAAGGATGTACAGGTTCAAAAAAGCCTTTCTTATAAAGACAATTTAATAAGAAAGGTTATGAAAGTCCTGTCCTCGGCGTTTTTCTTCTTTATTTATCTGAAAAGTTTTTTACGAACAATAATTTAGCTTAACTTCTAAAAGGAAGACTGGATATTTTAGATTGTTACTTTCTCCATTGATTTTGTTACTTTATCATCACTTCTTAATTTCTTAAGTTTATCTATAATGCTTAGAGTCAGGACTTCGATACCACTGATAGTTCTATTTTGGTAATATAAACCCTTATTATTATCTACACATAATACTAGGTTTCCAAAATTCATTTCATTGTTGCCTTGTTCCTCTTTTTGTAATGCATATAACCACATTGTTGAGTTATGCTCTCTATGTCGACGTAAAATCCCATGAGTAAACATACCTGGAAGTGTTGTGCCTATAAAATATTCTAATCCCTCATATTCTTGTAATTTAGAAGCAGACAGATTAAAAGTGTAATTTATTCCTCCATTCAGCATGTCACAAGGAGGTCTCTTAAATCCTTTAATTTCCTCTCTAATATTATATTCCCCGCTTGGAAGAATAAAATATTTTTCATTGTCCTGTATTAATGGCTCTATTGCTCCAGTATAAACAACAGTTATTTTAGAGTTTGAGTTGCCAGATATATGAAACACTAGATTTGTTTTAAGCCTATTATCTTCTAATAACTTAAAATCTAAGTTAGCAAGCACTAATTGCGCACCTTTTGGCGTTGTTATTCCTGAATTTATTACTTCCATATTCGTAATAATTATTATTTATTTATAAACATTATTTCAATACTTTATATATTTCCCGTTTATATCAATAACATATTTCATTAAAGAAATTTATTATCTTTTCTTATTTTTTTCAGTTTTTCTTTTTTATCCCCCACATTCTTCTTGTTTTTGTGATAGCTATAATATATTCTGGACTAAAGATGACAAAAAATTATTTTATGTGCAAGACAATAAATAAATCATAAATATAATTTACATAAAGATTTAAAAACAAACAAAAACACAAATCAAGCATGAGCTTTCAGCTAGCAAACTTAATTGGTCTGTTAGCATTCATGTCGCTAATACCCTTCATAATAGTTTACCTTATAAAACCAAAGCCACAGAAGCTCAAAGTTCCCTCACTGATGTTCTTCCTGAGCAGAACAAAAAGCACGACAAGAGACAAATTATTAAAGATTCTGGAAAGAGACATTTTATTCTTCATACAGCTGGCAGCACTATTGCTATTATCATTCAGTATGGCAGAACCGTTAATATTCGCAAAAAAAGATGTAGTATCAAGCAATATAATCTTTGTAATAGATGCAAGCGCAAGCTCAAAAGTAATAGAAAATGGAAAGACAAGATTTGAAATAGGAAAAGACAAAGTAAAAGAGCTGGCAACTACAAGAAACTCACTAATACTAATAAAATCAACACCGACATTAGCGATAAATGACGCAGGAAAAACAGAGCTTGTAAGTTAACTTACCACGCTACAGGCAACAGATGATTTAAGCGATGTCGGAGGAGCAATGACACTTGCCGGAGAAATAATAGGAGAGAGAAAAGGAAGGATTGTTGTCATAAGTGACTTCATAGACAGCAAAGGAATAAGCCCTGAAGTAGTAAAAAACGTCCTAGAAAGCAGAGGAATACCTGTAGACCTTATAAGAACAAGCAATGAAAAGAAAAGAAATACAGGAATAGTAAACATGGTATTAAGCGACAACTCTGCAAACTTGTATATAAAGAACTATAATGAAAACGAGGAAAAAATCAAACTGAAAATAAACTCAGACATGCATGAAATAAATGTCGGTCCGGGAAGCGTAGAACCAATAGTTGTAGATATAAGTGGAAACGGAAGCGAGATAACAATAGAAAATGAAGACGACTTCACCACAGACAATAAAGTTTTCATAACCAGGCCGCACGGCGAGAGAATAAAAATACTTCTCATAACAAACAAAGAATCAAAATTCGTCAAAGCAGCATTAAGATCCATGCCTGACGTGGAAATAGAGATTACAGAACCGCCGATAGTACCTGAAAAAGATTATGATGTATATATAACCAGCAACGTAGACCAAGAGAAGCTTCTGCCAGGAACATTCAAAGAACTAAAAGAAAAAGCAGAGGAAGGAAGAGCAGTAATAATCATGTCACAGATAGGCATGGATAAGATAGGCTATGAGGATATTATTCCTAAAGCGGTGAACTACACAAGAGGCGGAGCAATAACTATAAACCAAGTAACAAGATTCACAAGAGACATAGATTTCGGAAGCGTTGGGCATTATTATATATTGGAACAAGATGAAGCACAAATACTTTCAGTAGAAAATAACAGCATATTATCAACACACAAAACAGGAGACGGCAGCATAACTTATTATGGAATAATCGACAGCGAAAGCGACTTTGCCTTAAACCCAGACTATCCAGTATTCTGGAGCAACCTTGTATATTATCTGGCAGGAAGAGCAGAGATGGCAGAAATAAACCTAAAGACAGGCAGCATACTTGAAGCAGGCGAAGAAAACTTCATAATGGACAAAACAGGATACTTCCAGCTAGGAAACAAAAGAATAGCAGTAAACCTAATCAATGAGAAAGAATCAAACATAAACTACAAACCAGATATATCAATTAATAATGCAAAAGGAGAACTACAAAAAATAAAAAGCAATGTAGACTATAAACTGAGCGTTTACATAGGAATAACAGTATTAATATTAGTGCTAGTAGAATTTTACTACATAAAAAAGAGAGGGGAGATATGAACTTAGTACCATTAATAGCATACAGAGTATTTGAGAATCCCTACATGCTACTACTAGCAATTCCTGCTATATTTGTTTTAATATTCTTCATGAACAAAGACTTAGTAAAGTTTCCAAAAGACAAACACTATCTAAAAAAACTAAAAGTAAAAAGACAGTTAATACTGGCAAGCAGGATAATAATAATCTTAGCACTTGCAATTGCAACAGCATCACCATACAGCGAGAAAAGCGAGATAGTAAAAGGAGACCCAAAAATAAAGATATTAATAGACAACTCGACATCAATGCAGCTTTATGAAACTAATAAAATAATAGAACTAAAAAAAGAATTAGAGAAAAGAATCTCAGCTGAGATGGAATACATAGCAGTAGGAGAGGAGACTAACCTGGGAGACAGCATAATTGCAAACCTAAGAAGAAATGATAATATATTATTATTTACAGATGGGAACAGCAATAAAGGAATAGAATTGGGAGATGCATCTTTGTACGCAATAGGGTATAACTCAAGCATAAGCGCAATACAGCTAAAACCAAAATACTATGACGCATCAGTAAGCATAACAGGAAGCGACAAGACAGTTTCAAATGCTGAAAATACATTTATTGTGAATATAATACAAACAGAGAAAAGACCTGTATATCTGACAGTAGAAGTAGACGGAAGCAAAATAATCGATAAATCCACAGACGAAGAACAAATAAAATTCACAAGAACATTCGACAAAGGATGGCACAGAATAACTGCAAAAATAGTTCAAGACGACCACTTCACAAATAACAACGCATTCTACAAAACAGTTAAAGTAGTGCCAAAACCAAAAGTAGCAATATATGGAGGCAATAATGACTTGTTCAAGCTTCTGGAACCAATATACGAACTGAGCATCATAGAAGACATAAATGACAATTTAAACACTTACAGCGCATTGATAGTTGACAACAAAGAAGCTACCCTGCTGAATGACAAGACCACAAATATTGCAAGCTACATATCAGAAGGAAACGGGATGATAGTAATAGGCGGAGACAAGTCATATGACAGCGGAGGATACAAAGGATCAAGATTTGAGCAGATACTGCCAGTATTCGTGTCAAAAGCAGGAAGGAAAAAAGGAGAGACAAATATAGTATTTGTAATAGACATATCTGGAAGCACAGGACATTATTTCGGAGGCAGCCTAAAAGTAGACGTTGAAAAATCACTTGCAATAGGAATGATAAAAGACCTGAGCCTGACAAATTACGTCGGAGCAGTAGCTTTCAACGACAGAGCCTATACTATAGTTGATGTAGGACTGCTATCCCAGCAGAAAGAACTAGAAGACAGAATATCCAGGCTTAAGTACTCAGGAAACACCTATATAGAAGAAGGAATATTGAAAGCAGTTGAAATGCTGCAAGGAAGAGGAGGAAGCAAAAACATAATACTAATATCTGACGGCAAGACACAGCACATGGATGAGAGCGAAAACTCCTTTAAAGTTGCTGCTAGCAAGGGAATAAGAATATACAGCGTTGGAGTTGGAGACGATACATATAGGGGAATACTTCAGGACGCAGCAGATATAACAAGCGGAATATATTTTGAACCAGAAAAAAGCCAGGGAATAAAGCTGCTTTTCGGAGATCTGGAAACAGCAGGAGGGAAGAAAGTATATCCAATATATATAGTCAACGACAACCACTTCATAACGCATGGATTAAAATTAACAGCCAACTTCTACGGTTTTAACCAGGTAATTCCGAAGACAAGCTCGAAATTACTTGTCACTACAGATATAGGAGATCCCATACTGACAATCGGAAGGTATGGTCTTGGCAGGACAGCCAGCTTATCGACAGACTACGGGACTTATGGCTTTGAGCTTTTAAACAAAGAAAATTCCATACTGATAACAAGAACAATAAACTGGGCAATAGGAGATCCTGAAAGAAAAAACGAAAACTTCATAGACATAAAAGACGGGAGAATTGGAGGCGAAATAGAAGTTATAGTGAAGTCAAAAGAACAGCCAAGCTCAGACAAGACAGCTTTCTATAAAATAGACGAGGACTTATACAGGGGAAGCCTAAGAGAAAGCAATGCAGGATTTAACAGCCTTAAAGAAGCAGTGTTCGCAGTTAACTATAAACAAGAATACCAAGACATAGGAATGAACGAAGAACTAAACAAAATAATCAGCGCTACCAACGGGAAAATGTTCAACGAAGGCGACGCTGAAGGCATAGTAGAATTCGTTAAGTCAAGCTCAAAAAGACAGATAATATCCAAAAAAAGCTATAGCTGGATATTTTTATTAATAGCATTACTATTTTACTTAGCTGAAGTATGCACCAGAAGAATAGCAAAAAATAAAAGTTCGTGAATATGTGATGTAAGAATGGGATTTTTACAAGAAAATGCAAACGTGAAACTTTTTTTGTTAATAGTAGTTGTGGCTGGAATAACAGTAGCTCTGACTGTTGTCTACCAGGAAAGCTTCAAAGACATAAATCAAAGATACTACAACAAACTGGCAGAACTTAACAGCACTTTTAAGCAGCTAGAAGGCACTAAACTAGTCCTGAACAGAACAGTTGAAGATCTAGAGCTGAAAAATGCAAGAGAGGAAACTCTAGAAGAACAATACGAAGGAGTAAAAAAAAGAAGAGACTATCTAGAGTCTGAAAATACAGATATTAAAAAAGAACTACAGGAGAAAACAATCAAACTGCAGGATGCAACAGCAGAGTTAGACAAAGTGAAAAACGAACTTAAAGGTAAAGAAGAAAAAATAGAAAGTCTGGAAGAAGAAATAGATAAGCTTAGAAGAGAGGTAAGCTGTCTGAGGGCTGGAAATGCAAATTGTTGAGAAAGCACTAGAAGAAATAAAAAAATTTTTCTTATGGCTTGATGTAGGAAACTCTTTGTTGAACGGACTGATAGTATTTCTTATTACACTCTTATTTTCCAACGTTTTCGACTTTTCATGGTACTATGCAGCCATACCAGCTCTAGCTTGTATGTTATACTTTCTTAACAGCAGCCAAAAAGAAAACAAATACCTGATAGTTGAGAGCAAGTTTCCACAACTAAACGAACAACTTAGGACAGTAGCAGACAATGTAAGCGCTACAAATCCCATAGTTGAAAGCCTGAAAGAAGAAGTTGTAGACAAGATACGAAGCGTTAAGACAGAACCGTTCATAAACTACGATAAACTGACAATAAGGCTTGTAGTTCTCGGAGTATTATCTTTAGTAGTGATAATGATTGCTTTCTTTAATGTAGACCTGACACAGAAACTTGCGGTCATAACAGAGCCGTTGAAGGAAGCAGTAAGAACAAGCAGCCAGGAAGCAGTATACCGCAACATAAGTATAACTGAAGGAAACCTAAGCGAAGTACTCGGAAATAAGTCTCTAGCCAAACTAAAAAAAAGAGACCTTAAGCTCATGATAAATCCTCTATTAAGCGAAGCAGACCCCGGAAGCGTGTCAGCACCAAGAGCAGAAAGCTTCAGCCCACCAAATTTTCCAAAAGAGATATATACAAGTTACGATGTTTCTTATAACGAAAAGATAGCAAAACAAAACCAGCAGATAATCAAAAATTATTTTGAACAAATAAACACGTGAGAAAAGAATGGTGAGCATAGAAGAAATACACAAAAAATTCAAGTTGGTTTCTAGTGAAGTAGGAAAAGTAATAGTAGGACAGGACGAAGTTGTAGAACAAGTAGAAGCAGCGCTGTTATGTAACGGACATGTTGTACTTGAAGGATATCCTGGACTGGCTAAAACACTCTTAGTGAAGACAATGGCCAACATCCTTGACTTAAGGTTCAGCAGAGTCCAGGGAACACCAGACTTACTACCAAGCGACATAACCGGAACATACATAATAGACGAGAGCAAAGGAAAAAAAGAATTCAAATTCCAGCCAGGACCAATATTTGCAAACATAGTACTAGTTGATGAAGTTAACAGATCCACACCAAAAAGCCATTCTGCAATATTAGAGGCAATGCAAGAAAAACAAGTAACAGTAGGAAACTCCACATACAAACTAGAAGAACCATTTTTTGTTTTAGCCACAATGAATCCAATAGAGCAGGAAGGAAGCCTAACTTTAGACCAAGAGGTATTTATAGACGGAAAGTTAAAGAAAGGAAAAGAAATTCTTGACTATTCATTAAATAATAATATAAAAGCAATCAAGCAAGGAAAATTCACTTTATACAAACTAAATAATTCTTACACTTACTCACTAAACGAACATGGAAAACTAGAGAAAAGTGAATGCCACCTCTATACTTTGCCTTACAATGATGAAACAATTAAATTAACAAC
>CAYJAX010000037.1:0-7509 GCA_964368545.1 Candidatus Woesearchaeota archaeon
CAGGTCTGGCTATAGCAAATTCAGACTACAATTTTGAGATAAGTGCAAAAATCAAGCCGCTTAGAGATTTTTTCATAGCAATATTCTTCATAAATCTTGGTCTGGGCATGATATTCATCGCTTTAAAAGAATTGATAATGCCTATAATATTATTCTCAATCTTTGCTTTTTTTGGGAAGCCTTTGATAGTTTTTATGATCCTGACGTTTCTCGGCTATAGGGGTAGGACATCTTTCCTTACTGGAGTTACACTGGCGCAGATAAGCGAGTTCTCACTGATACTTGTAGCTTTAGGGCTGAGCTTGGGGCATATAAGCAAAGAAGTTTTGATAGTTGTGACAGTTGTCGGAATGATCACAATAACAGGTTCATCTTACCTAATAGTTAACGGCAATGGCATATTCAAACTTTTGGAGAGGCAGCTGAAGAAATTCGAGAGAAAAGTATTATTGGAAAAAATAGACGGGGAAATACTTTGTGAAGGATATGATATAATATTGTTGGGATGCCATAGAACGGGATATAGTGTCTTGAGAAAACTGAAAAGCAAGTCAATATTGGTTGTGGACTTCAATCCGGAAGTTGCAAAGAATTTAAAAAATAAAGGCATAAAAGTTTTGACAGCTGATTTGAATGATAGCGAAGTAGTAAATGAACTGGTAAAACTTAGTAAACCTAGAGTAATAATTTCAACAATACCAAATATAGAAACAAATCAGCTGGTAGTAAGGGAATTAAGAAAAGCAAATAAGAAAACAATAATATTCTCAAGTGCAAAAAACGTAATGGATGTTATAGAGCTTTACAGAATAGGAGCTGATTTTGTAATACAGCCTGAGATGCTTGCAGGTATGAAGATAGCAGATTATTTAGAGCACTTAAATGAGAATGAGATAAGAAAGTGGGGCAGGAAGTATTATAATGACATGATAGATGATATTAGAAAAGGAAATAAGGGCTGGTAAAATATTTATAGAAAAAATATCTGAAATTAAATCATTCAACTAACGCCAATAGAAACATGACAGCTAATCCTGACAATAGCATCAGAAGCTGGATAAAAGAGCTTCTCAGCTTGACTTCTTTGTGTAGTTCAGGAATCAAATCTGAACCAGCTATGTAAATAAAGCCTCCTGCAGCAAATGGAATCAGGAAATTATTTATGTTTCCAACCCTGGAGCTCAAAAACAAGGCAATTAAGGCGCCAACTACAGCAGTTAGGGCAGAGATAAAATTAAATAAAAGTGCTCTTGACTTTGAGAATCCGCCATGCATAAGTATTCCAAAGTCGCCGATTTCTTGGGGAATTTCGTGCAGTATGACAGCAACAGTTGTTGCAATACCTACAGGGATGCTTGCCAGATAGCTTGCGCCTATTATTAAGCCGTCGATGAGATTGTGCAGTGCATCACCAATCAAGTTAGTGAAAGCAAAAGGATGAATATGGCTTTTAGACTGAAAATGGCAGTGTCTCCAGTGTATGAATTTTTCTATTATAAAAAGAACAATAATTCCTGATAATAACGATGATGATAACGCTATAGTAAGTCCTGAATCCTCTACTGCTTCAGGCAATAAGTGAAAGAAAACGTCGCCAAACAATGCTCCTGCAGAAAAGCTGACTGAATATATTAACAATTTCTTGAATTTTTTATCTTTTAAAGACAGATAAGCAACGCCTATTAAAGATAATAAACTCACAATTAATACGCTTATTATAGCATAGAGATAGGCAAGCTGCATTTGTATTTATTGGAGACACTGTTATATAAACCTTTTTTTAAGAAACAGTACTTGTTTTATCCTGAGATTATTTCCTGTCGGTGTTTTAGTTAGTGTTTTCATTTTTTAATATGGAAATCTATTATTCCTTTGATGGCTTTTTTGACTTTTTCTTCTATGTTATTGACGAGCTCTTTATTTATTGATATACTTTCTGTTTCTTTCTAGCATTACTTTTAGTATTTTGTGTTCTATGGGTTTTAAGCCCATTTTTAGTCTATTATTTCTTTAACTATTCTGGCGATGGATAGTATTATTAGGCTTAGTATTGCCATTATCGTGTCTAGAACGTTTATGCATATGTCTGGTGTCTGGTAGAGTAGTTTATAGAACAGGTATACGGATATCGTTATGTTGATCCAGTCGAATAATGCTACAAAAAAGTTGATTCTGCCCATTGTTTTTCCTCTACTTTAATGTGCTTATTATTCCTATCGCTACTAGTATCGTTACTATTATGGCTGCTGCCAGCATTACCCATTCTCCTGTTGTTAATCCTCTTTTGTTCATAGTTTTTGTCCTCCTTTTAGTTATAATTATCACAAGATATTAGAATATATAAATGTTAAGGAATTCTATATACGAAAACTCAAAATCGAACTATTTCATTATTACTTGTTCAATTTGTATAAGAAATGAAGTGTTTCATTAATGATTTGTAGTATATGATTATTTGTTCCTTGCTTGGTTTTTTATATTTTGTCATTTTTATTATTTATTGATTAACTTATTAATTCATTCTATATTTTATCCTATTATTCTAACTTTCTTCCCTTTTGGATTGTCTTTCATTAATTCCCTTATATGGATAGCTTTTCCATTCTTATTTATTTTATTTTTTGCTTCTTCAGAGAACCTGTACGCAGCAACTGTTGTTTTATTGTTCATGTCGCCTTCAGACAGTACTTTTCCAGGTACTATTGCTATTTCTCCATCTCTTATATGCTTGTCAATACTGCCTATATTAACTTCCCTTCTTATTCTTCTTGGTCTGCTAAGGTCATTCGCTATTCTCTTCCATAAATTTACACCTTCTTTTGTTGATAGCTTTCTCAAGTCAATTATAAGCCGTTTCAATTCTGAGCTTGAGGGTCCTGTTACTTTTGCCATTATATAAACTGGAAAAATATTATATTTATAACACTATCGAAAATGAATGCGTTTAATTTCCAGCATAGTCTATCACTCCTTTTATATTGTTTTCAAGTTTTTATTCTTGTGTAAGACGAATATAGTTCACATTACAAAAATTGCAAGACATTCACGCATTCTTTTATAACTATGAGTGCGGGGAACAGGATATTCTGTGAAAGACATGCAAAAATATTCAAACGTCATTCACTTTCGAACCTGCGTAGGCACTAAGCCACTAGGTTTCAAATGTTTCACACAAGATTATAAACATCCTTAGCCTAGCCCGTTTGGCCACTCCGGCATCCCCGCAATATTAGGATTGTATTTTTATTATATTATTAAAATTATCTGCTTGTTTTATTCCAAAGATTTATAGGGCAAAAACTATTTATTATAAGAATTTTTACTTTATTTTTTTAATTTCTATCTTCTCTTTGCTTATTTTTTTAGGATCAATAACGTCATTTTCTTGTTTGACAGTCTGAATTCTTATATCATGTTTTGGCTGGCTTATTACTTTTATATTATAACTTTCATCCTTATTATCGTTTTTCTTGTCATCATAATATTTATCGCTGTGTAATTCTTCTTTTTTCTTTCCGTAATTCACCCCGTTTATGGCTATATGTATTGCTTTTTCTCTTGCACTTTCCAGGAAAACCAGTGGATTTCCTCCAGACTTTTTGTAAAGTGACTTTAATTCGCTGTCTTCAAAAGGTTCTAAATCTTTTCCATTGCATCCTTCTATTCTTTTTCTTAGCATCTCGACCATCTCTTCATATTCCAAGCCTCTGAGTTCAACTCTTGTCGGTTTATCTCTGTAATGTATTTTTTCAAGTGATTTTTTATTTCCGCAGAATACTGCATTGAATCCAGGAATGCTTGCTACAGCTCCAGTTATAACTTTAAAATTCTCCTCGCTCATATTATCTAAGTCGTCAACTACTAAAAGAAAGCTTCTTCCAGAAAGTCTTTCATTAATGAAGCTGTATAATTTAGCTGTATCTACTTCTATATTGCTGAAGTTTATTGCTTCTGCTATGTTTCTTAGCCTCTCATCTTTTATTCTTTCAATTAGGCTTTTTATCTTGAGTGGCTGGCCAACTGCTATTCTTTCTTTGAATTTTAATAGTCTGTAGACTAATTCTTTTATTATAATTTCTTTTTTAATGCTCGAATCTATAAATAATACATTAGTTCCGGTATAATCTCTCAGCTGGTTCTTAAGCCATGTCAGGAGCATTGTTCTTCCTGTGCCTTTGTCTCCTTCTACGAGGCATACTTTTTGCTTTTGTATTATGCAGTAGTTAAGTTTCTTTCTCTCCTCTTCATAACCAGACAGAAAATGGTCTATTGGCTCAGGTATTCCTATCTTAAAAGGGTCATTTGTCCATGAGAATTCTTTCTGCCAGTTATATACGAACTGTTTCTCCCTTTTTTCCATTGCATTTTATTCAGCACTTTCAGGATTATAAGCTTTACTCTATCTTCCAATAATACCTATAAGAATTTTTCTTCGTATTCTGTCCTGTCAGAAATTTCTCCCCTGAAGCTCTTCAAAAATAAATTCCTCACATCTTTTTTCTTATAGTTGCTTAGCAGCCATGCCAGTTTTATGAACGCTGTTTCTGTTGTCATGTCTGAGAGGTTTCCTATTATTCCAGCTTCCTGCAGTTTTCTTCCAGTTTCATACATGTTCATGTTTATTCTTCCGAATATGCAGTTTGATGATGCGACTACTGGTATTTTTTTAGTAAGTCTTTTTAGTTCAGAGTATATTTTTCCGTTTTCTTTTGTCTCTTTGTCAACTATGTTTATGGGAAAATGCCCGCCGATTCCACTGCCTTCAGCTACCACACCGTCGAATTTATTATAATTCTTGACCTCAGATGCAAACATGTTTGGATGTGCCTTTAGTATTCCAATTTTAATTCTCTCTTTAAAAAGTTTAAGTTTAAGTTTTTCTTTATGCGATTTTCTTCTGTATTCTTTAGTGAACTCTACACTGCCATTGCTGTCCACTTTCGCTATTACCTCGGTGTTTATCGCCCTGAAAGCGTCCCTCCTTGATGTGTGCATTTTTCTTGTCTTGCATGCAGGCAGTATGTAGCATTCTTTGTCTTCGCTCTTTCCGTGCATGCATACAGCAACTTCATTAAAGTCTGTTTTTTCTATGAACCTGGCAGCGCATATAAGGTTTAGTGCAGAGTCGCTGCTAGGCCTGTCGCTTGATCTTTGTGCTCCAACTAGTATTACAGGCTTGTCCAAGTTCTCAAGAATAAATGCTAGCGCGCAGCTGCTTAAGCCCAGGGTATCTGTTCCGTGAGTTACTATTATCCCATCAACGTTTTTTATTTCTTTGTATATCTCTTTAGCTATTATATTATAGTGTGCAAACCGCATGTCTTCAGAGAACATCATTCCAGCAAGCTTTGACTTTATGTTTGCGATGTTTTTTAGTTCTGGAAACATGTTCACTATTTCTTCAGGCTTATAGTTTGGAGATACAGCGCCAGTCCTGTAGCTTACTCTTGAAGCAAGTGTTCCTCCAGTATGCAGTATTAATATCGTTTTCAGCTTCTTGTCAAATTCTGGCTTTTGTATTTCTTCTTCTTTTTTTTCTTTCGTGCTTCCAACTATCCTAAAAACATTTATGTTATCTTTTCTTATATTGATATTATATCCAGAATCAAGCTTCAGAGAAATTGTTTTATCATTGCTTGAAGGAAGTATTAACCCATTAAATTCCTGCTTATCTTTAGTTTTTATAATTGCTATATCGCCATATTTCATTGCCATAATCTTTGTCTTTTAGCTTGTTTATTAAAACTACTTTTTTATGTTCTCAAGATGGTGATGGCTTATTCCAGGTTTTTCATAGAATATTGCAGCTTTTAGTGTGCTTTCAGCTTCCGCTATTCTTTTTCCTGCTTCCTTTCTTACATCTTTATTCACAAATTTCAGGAATCTCACACTTCTAGATAGAGGTCTGAGGAATCTTGTGAATCTTTCTGCTCTGCTTGCTTTTGATGCTTCTTCTGCTATTATTGACGCTTCTTTTGCTCCTTCGCCTATTTCTTTCTCTACGTTTACTCCTATATGGATAACTTTTTGTATTTGTGCCGTTGTCTCGCTGATTCCAAATATCACCTCAAATAGCCTGAACACCAAGAAGAATGGGAAGACAGCTATTATATCCAGCCACGATTCTCTTATGAACTTCTTCATGTTTCTTATTCTATTATATTTAAATCCCAAGTCAACTACAAAAACAAGTATTATGAAGTAGTCTGCTATCTCCAGATATAGTCTGTATTTTTCAGCATATTCATGATAGACAAACTCAAGTGTCAATATTATCAGAAGTAATATCAGGAGCAACGGGATAAGTTTGTCTACAATAAGTTCCAGTTTGTGTATCCACTCTTTCATTTGTTGTTTTGTAAGCCTCTTTTGATTAATTAATTTTACTAAAGTTCTAAACATCGATACTTTTATATCTTTCATATTAATAATAATTAAAACATGGAATTGGACAAGTGCATAATAGGAAGAAGGGCTGTTAGAAATTTTAGAGATAAAGATGTAAGCTTCAAGCTTGTCAATGATTGCCTTAATGCTGCAAGACATGCTCCTTCTGCCGGTAACTCTCAGAGTTGGAAGTTTATAGTTGTAAGAGATAAAGAAACTAAAAATAGGATTGTTGGTTTATGCGAAGCCCATGAATGGATGAGTTCTGCTCCTGTCTTGGTTGTTGCGTGTGCAGACTTGCATAAGATAGGAAAATACTATGGAGCTAGAGGTGAGGCATTGTATGCTGTGCAGAATCTTGCTGCTGCGATTCAGAATATGTTATTGAAGGCTTATGACCTGGGCATGTCCAGCTGCTGGGTTGGCAATTTTGACGAAGAGAGTTTGATAAGAATGCTTAATATTCCGAGTGATGCTAGGCCACAGGCTATTGTGTGTTTAGGATATTCAAATGAAGAGGTAGAGCCTACAGGAAGAGAGCCTTTGGACAATTTTGTTTTTTTCGAGTCTTGGGGAAAGAGGGAGGATAAAAGTAGGGGTGTCTGGCCTTTGGGTAGTAGGTTAGATAAGATGGCTGGAAAGCTGCATGAAAAGGTTAGCAGAAAAAAGAACTAAAGGAAAACCTATGGTTCATATCCGCCATCTACAGTAACAACACTACTATTTATGAAACTAGCTTCGTTTGATGCAAGAAACAGAGCCACCGTAGCAATTTCTTCTGGTTTTCCGAATCTTTTAATGAAAATTCTCTCAGTCTCTTCTTTGATAAAATCTTTTGGCAGATTTTTGTTAATAGCAGTATCAACCCAACCAGGTGCAATACAATTTACTCTTATTTTAGGAGCTAACTCTTTAGCAAGATTTTTAGTCAAGCTAATCACTCCTGATTTTGAAGCATCATAATCTGCAGATTCTGGACTTATTGTATCGATGCCGTTAGTTGAAGAAATATTTATTATCGTTCCAGATTGTAATTTTTTCATATGTTCGCTCACGTATTTTGAACACAAGAAAACCCCGATCAAATTTATACCCAGTGTTTCTTTCCATTGTTCTGTTGTT
>CAYJAX010000038.1:0-7415 GCA_964368545.1 Candidatus Woesearchaeota archaeon
CGAGATGTAGCCGTGACTGGAGGTCAGACGGTTGCTCTTCCGATCTTCATCAAATTTCTCATTTCGACTAACTGTCGACGAAGTTTACCGAACTGTTCGGAGACGTCTACGAACTTCGACGAACTGTCTACGACATGTCGACGAACAGTTTTGTATGAATAGGTGATTATTTTTAAATGGTGAAAATTTAATGGAAATGCCTTTTTAATGAAATTGATACTATTTAATATCAAATAGAGTGGTTTGATATGGATCTGTTTCATAATACATGTTAATTAGCCTTTGTTTTAGGTTTAAAGCTTTAAAATCCTTACGAAGTGAGAGTAAATTTCTTCTATTATTGATCTTCTGTTTGATTATTGGAGCATTTTTCTTTAAAAGTGAGCTTATATGACTCCTAATACAGTGCTCAGATAAGTTTAGATTTTGTGCTATCTGCCTGTAATCTGCTTGTTTTCCGTCGTCTTCCAACTGGTATATTGTTAAAAATATCTTTAATTCCTGTTTGGAAAGAAGCCTGAAGATCCCGTCTAGAGTGTTTTTTAGAGCTTGAAAATTTGGGTCCTGCCCTACGAATGATTGATTAATGATTGATTGTTGATTGATTAACTGATTAAATGATTGATTAACCCCTTTATTTCCGATGGAACTCTCTTTTTTTTCATTTATACTGGCTTTAAAGCCATTTTCTTTCTGAGTGATTAAGTGATTGATTAATGATTGATTAATGATTGATTGATTAGGTATTTTAGGAATTTCACCTTCAATATCACTTAATCTTTGAATAACTTGGTTCAATTTATCATTTATAATCCTTAAAACATCATTCTGTCTTGATAAAACCTGTTTCTGAATGCTCAATTCTTTATTCAGATTATCGATGTCTTCCTTAACCTTTAAAAAAGAAACTTTAACAATCTCTTTAAAATTATCTTCGACCATATAATAAACTATAATCAATTCAGTATAAAAGAATTATTTATATCAGTAATATAACTTTGATTGATTGATTGATAAAATATGTGATTGATTAACCATTATTCTTGACAAGAGGAAGACTTACATGAGAAGGCAAATTAACCAAATATCCCAACTCCAAGGCCTTAATATTGCAATTATATAATATAGCATTAATAACTGGCAGTGTCACTTCATTGTCTACTTTGTTTGATTTTTTCCAAACATCAATTATCTCAGAAACTTTCTTTGGTGTATCAGAAACTATAACCTCGCCTTCTAATAATACTTTGCCAAGCTTACCATAAATAACAGAAAAAGCAAAGGAAAATTTAATTGCTTCAGTATTAGAAAATTGAACCTTCTCGTTTGATACAGAGATTATTTTTAGGTCTGTATTAGTCTCTATCTTCTTGTCTATTTTAACGGAATCTTTCTCAGCATTTACCTTATTAAAAGAGAAGCCAATTATGTGCATATAATGTGCAATTTAAGTAATTATTTAAAAGTTGTGATTACATTGATTTAGGAGTTTCTATACCTAACAGGAATAAAGAATTTTTAATAACCTGCCTTACCGCATTAACAAGCATAAGCCTGGAAAACATAACTTCTTTTTCCTGGCTCAGAACAGGGCATTCGTGATAAAATTCATTAAACAACTTAGCCAACTCCAAAGAATAATTTGCTATTATGTGAGGCTGCAATGAAATAACTGCCTTATTAACAACCTCCTTAAAAGAATAGATTTTAAACAATAACCTTAATTCGTGATCGTTAGTCAACCCTAAATATTTATAATTGATATCTTTAATTCCTGACTTCCTGACTATAGAAGATGCCCTAGCGTAAGCATACTGAATATAAGGTCCTGAATCTCCTTCAAAGCTCAACGCTTTATCAATCTCAAAAGTTATGTTCTTATCAGAAGAAACCTTAATGATAGAAAACTTTATGGCTGCCTGAGAAATAATCTCTGAAAGCCTATCTATATTTTTAATTCTACCATGTCTTTTGAGTATCTCTTCTCTTGCCTTTAATTTCATTTCCCCCATAAAATCTTCCAATAAGACAACTTCTCCTCTCCTTGTAGACATTTTTCCAGAAGGTAGCAATATAAATGAATAGTGAACAACTTCCGGAGCCTTGTGGCCTATTAAAGATAGAATAACGCTAAGCTGCTGATAATATAACTTCTGATCTTCCCCCAGAACAATAATATTTCTATCCTTAGCCTTGTCTTCCTTGTAAATGTTGTAAGCTATGTCGCGAAGAATGTATAAAGAAGTCCCATCATTTCTAGTTAGTGGAAGATAAGGATTCTCCATAGCCAAGTTGAAACCTCTTAAGTCTACTGCCTTTCTACCTTCCTCGTCTGTAAATAACTTACCAGAGGACTCAATTTTTTTTAAAACCCCAGCTGTTGCATTGCCAAATAAAAATTTAGACTCGTAATCAAAATAATCATAAGCTATGCCAAGTTCTTTAAGTATTTTAGAGTGACCAGACACACATATGGAAACTATTTTATTAAATTTTGAGATTGTAGACTTATCCTTGCTTTCAAGCTTGTTCAATAGAAGCAAGACCTCCTTCTCTAACTTATTGTTATTCTCTAACTTATTGTTAAATTTTACATAGATATCCAAAAGCTCCTTAAATTTTGGTTTTTTATTCCTGCAAGCTAAAACTAAGACTGCTATCTGCTTTCCTATATCATTTACAAAATAATGTGTCTCTACTTTGTATTTCTCAAACTTGAGAAGCTTCACTATGCTATCGCCAATAATTGCATTTCTAGCCCTGCCCAGATGCGGAGAAGCATTGGGATTAATTGAAGTGTGCTCTATCAAGGCTTTTTTTCCCTTGCCAGAATAATTAGAGCCATAATTATCTTTTTCCTTTAGTACTTCTTTTATCGTCTCCTTGAGCATGAACTGCTTATCTATAAAAAAATTGATATAAAACCCTTTAACTTCAGTACTTTTAATAAATTTGGGAAGCTTAAAACTAGACCTAAGCTCTTCAGGACTCTTAGAAAGCTTAAAGCAGGGCAATGAGTAATCACCTAACTCTATTGATGGAGGAATTTCTAAATTAAAAGGCTCCTTAACCTGAGATTTAAGAGATTTTGTTAGTTCCTGCTTAAAGTCCATTTAAATTCTATAAAAATAAGCTATATAATAAAGTTTATTAAAATACTATCCAAAACCTAATTATTGTCTTTAGCATATTATTACGACTTAATGATGCAAATAAAGATTTAAATAAATCGTGCCTACCAATATAATGTGTATATAAGACTCAAAAAGATAAAGAAGAGCAGCGGGAATGTATACGAATATGCATATTTAGTTGGAAGCAAATGGAAAAAAAGAAAGAAACAAGCAAAGCAACTGCATTCCAAATTCCTTGGAAGAAGCTACGAATATGAAGACATAATAATCGACAAGCCAGATTTTAGCCAAATGATAAAAAAATTTGAAGCAGACCAAGCACTTAAAGAGATAATAGGATTTGAGCTTTGTACCAAAGGATTTATGAGAACTGAAAATGTCTTTCATAAGAACAATTTTATTGTCAATCTAGACAGAAAATTTGTTCATTGCCTGAAGAATGAGGCTTTTTTAAAGATTGGAAAAAAAGGAATATGCAGCTACAGCCTTGAAAAATTATTCAGTTTTGAAAAAATAGAGAATTTATACGAAGGAAAGAAGTTCATTAAAGCAATAAAAGAATGCGGAATAACTCTCACTGGAGAAGAATTATTCTTGTTGGTTGAAAAAATGAATACGAAGAGATTTGACTTCGCAAAAATATAAAAAAGCTAATTATTCAAACTGCTTTACACTTTCATCAACTTTTCTAAAACTCGCTTGTTTTTCCCTTCCCATACAAGGGCATGCTTCAAAGCTTCCTGAAAGGTTTGGACTGGAATTACCTTTATCTTTGATATTTTATCCTTAGTCAAAACAAGATCTTTTTCATTAGATTTTGGAATTATAACCTGAACCATGCCTGACTCTATTGCTGCCTCGACTTTCGCAGTCACTCCCCCAATGGCAAGGACTTCACCTTTAATAGACAATGAACCAGTCATAGCAGTGTCCTGCCTGACAGGAATATTTTTAAGAGCTGAGACTACAGCTACTGCAACTGCAACTGATGCAGAATCACCTTCAACTCCTGAACCTGCAGTATACAAAAACTGAATAAATATGTCATACTTCTCCTTAATATCTTCCCCGAAAGTCTTCAATACTATTGCAGAAACATTCTTTATGGCTTCCTTAGCAATCTCCCCCAACTGCCCTGTAGCTATAAACTCTGCTTTCTTTCCACCAGGAGTAACTTCCGACTCTATTGGAATAACAAGACCGGACAACGCTGCGCCATGACCAATAACTGCTAAGCCATTAACCCTGCCAATAACTTTACCTTTAGTCAAAATAATCTCATACTTCTTTTTATTTTCAATATACTTATCTGCTAACTGCTGCTCTAAAGGCCTTGAAAATTTCTTTGCTTTTAAAATCTGCTCCTTGCTAACAAATTTAGAGTTTTCCTCAAAGGCAAGATCTCCTGCAGCACGAATAAGACCTCCAAGCTCACGCAAACGAACAGTCAACTTTCCAGAAATTCCTGCCATACGACGGGCTTCAAGAATAATCTCATCAACAGCATCTTTAGTAAAGTGAGGAATTTTCTTGTCCTTAACAACTTCCTGAGCAACAAACTGAACTAACTTGTTGCGATTTTCTAAATTATCATCCATTGTTTCATTCATATAAACTTCATATCCATAACCCCTAATACGAGACCTTAAAGCTGGATGCATCTTTTCTATACTTTCCAAATTACCTGCTGCTACTAAAATAAAATCACTCGGACAAGGTTCTGTACTTACCATAGAACCAGAAGATCTTTCAGATTGGCCTGTAATTTTGTATTTTTTCTCTTGCATTGCACTTAATAATTCCTGCTGAATATGATAATCTAATAAACCAACTTCATCAACGAATAAGACTCCACCGTTTGCTTTTATTATCATACCTGCAACTACACGTTCATGTGCTGGTGTACCTAGACCTCCGCTCTGCAAGGGGTCATGAAGACAGTCTCCGAGCAAGGCTCCAGCATGGCTTCCAGTGGCATCAATAAATGGAGCAGTCTTCTGTCCGGAATTATCAACCAATAATTTTGGAATTCTAACCTTCTGCTGCACACCAAGCTTTCTATTAAGAGAAAAAAACAACACGAAAGCTGCCAGAAAAATCATAGAACCTATTAGGGAGGCTGCTGCAAGAATATCACCATATTGTTTCCTGATCCACCAGGGACTTATAAGCGTAATTAGAAGCAAGACGAGAAACAGAATGTTCATATTTTTTGAAGAATATGCATTTTGAACCCTTAACTTATTCACCAACTCCTTTCCTCTGCCTTTTGACATTACTCTAATTAGTGGATTATTCTCATCTTGATCATTTGGGAAACACAAAATGTCAACTAACTTTTCTTTTGTCAGCTGCTCTGCCAAGGCTTGTCCAAGAAGACTTTTGCCAGTCCCAGGTTCACCTATCAATAATACATTCCTTCTTTGCAATCCTGCCTTTTTTATAATCTTCAAGCCTTCATCTTGCCCAATTATCTGATCAGAAATATTCTTAGAAACTTTAATTTCTGCAGTAGTTTTATAGTTAAATTCTTTGATTTCTGCCATTGAATAGAATAATTATAGAAAGTTTAAATACTTTACTTAATAAATATTTATGAACTATCTGCAAGAAAATTCTCTCACTTCTCTTACAATTTTAGTTAATCCTTCATCAACTTTTATTTCTACTAAAGGATGATTTGATTTCCAAATTAGATCTATCCAAGTGGGAGACCTTCTTTCCAGGTCTAATGCTAAATAAGCTACAATATCTCTATTGAACTAAATTATATGGTCTTCATCTTCATGAAGAACTTGACATCCTGACCTAACAAAAAAATCTTTAATTTTATTAATTGCATATTCTCTTTGTTTTAAAGTAAATTGATCATAACCCATAGTAAATATCTGCTCGCCCTAAAATTATATTATATCCTCTTCAGCAACAACAACAAAGTCACCCAAAGCAACAACAGCAGAGAAAGGAACTAGAGGCTCGTTCTGCTTGGTCTTCTCCAAATCAAGACCTTCACAATAGCTTGTCTGATTCTTTAATACTATTTGAAGAATTTCTCCTGTTCTAGTCTCGAACACAAGATTCTTAACTTCTCCAAAAACCTTACCACTTTTAGTAACTACTTTCTTTCCTAAAACACTTTTAGAATATCTCTTATCTCCATCCATTCTTTAACACCTAAGCTAAAATTAGCTTAACTTATTTATAAATGTTTGTTTTTGTAGAAAATGTAACTACTGTAAAATAATATTTAGTAAATAATTATTAAAACTAATATAATCAATATTATACCTTTATTTCTTATGCACCCACACCCTATTATTTCTTATGGAACTTATTTTAAAGATTTTTTCATATGGAAATTGTTATATTCATAGAAAACTTGTTATTTTTATTTTTATAAAGGAAATATTTACAAAAACTCTTTTATTTTGTTTTATTCATTATTTTTAGAGTTTAGTATATAATATTTTCTGTATTTTATTATATATTTTATAATATAGTTTTATTATATATTATATTTATTTTAAATTTTATTAATCTTCTAATGGAAACAGTGGTGTAGTTATTGTTAAGTAATATAACATAATCTTTAATAAAATTGATTAATTACGTTCCAGTAGAAATGTAGGTGTAGGTGTGTATTTTACAGTATAATAAATTTTATATAATCAATAAAATGAAAACATAATACAATGGCTGAGCTAATAAAGTTTTTTAACAATTATCTAACAAAAGAACCATTGTTTCTCAATAAGAAAGTATTGCAATCAAATTACACCCCAATTAATATATCACACAGAGATGAACAAATAAATTATATAGCAGGAATACTGGCACCTGCATTAAGGATGGAAAAACCATCAAACCTATTTCTCTACGGAAAAACAGGAACAGGCAAAACAGTAGTGAGTAGATATGTGACATCACAAATAGCAAATGTAGCAAAAGAAAGAAAACTTCCAATACAAATAGCTTACATGAACTGCAAATTAAAAAGAGTAGCAGATACTGAATATAGAATAATAACACAGATGGCAAAAGAATTTGAATTAGAAATACCCCCAACAGGACTACCAACAGATGAAGTTTATAAAATATTCTTAAGGCATATTGACAAAGATAAAAAGCTCATATTAATTATACTTGATGAGATAGACCAACTTGTAAAAAAGGCCGGGGATGAGATATTATATAACTTAACCAGAATAAACTCAGAACTTAAAAATGTAGAGTTGTCAATTATAGGGATATCAAACGACATATTATTTATGGAGAATGTAG
>CAYJAX010000039.1:0-7388 GCA_964368545.1 Candidatus Woesearchaeota archaeon
AGATTTAAAATTAAATCCTCATTTGCTTAAGGCGTTAGATGAATTAGGTTTTATAAGTCCGACACACATACAGGAAAAGTGTATACCTGAGATTTTGCAGGGTAAGGATGTATTTGGGCATTCAAGTACTGGTTCAGGAAAAACAGCTGCCTTTGGGCTTCCAATACTGGAAAATATCCATTCTGGTAGCGGGTTGAAAGCATTAATACTTACGCCTACTAGAGAACTTTGTGTACAAGTTACAGAAGCACTTAGAAGTTTTGCAAAACACACTCACATAAAAATAAATAGTGTTTATGGCGGGGTTGGAATAGAGCCGCAAATACATGCAATAAAAAGTGCAGATATAGTTGTTGGAACTCCGGGAAGGATTTTAGATCATATAGAAAGAAAGACAATTATTCTTAGTAAAATAAAATTCTTGGTTTTGGATGAAGCAGATAAAATGTTTGAGATGGGTTTCGTGGATAGTGTAGAACAAATAATAGGTTATACTCCTAAAGAAAGGCAGACATTATTATTTAGTGCAACAGTGCCGCCAAGTGTTCATAAATTAGTAAAAAAGCACTTAAAGTCTCCAATAATAATAAAGAGCCAGATACATATAGACAAAAGTTTGTTAAAGCAGCTATATTATGTAATAAAATCGTATGAAAAATTCTCATTATTGATTCATTTATTAAGGAAAAATCCGAATGGGTTGGCTTTAATATTTTGTGCTACAAGGAGAGAAACTGATATAGTTGCAAGAAATCTGCTCAACAATGGGATACAAGCAATGCCTATACACGGTGGCCTTACACAGAATAGGAGACTGCATGCTATAGATTCTATAAAAAGTAGGAAAGTTAATGTTTTAGTGGCAACAGATGTTGCTGCAAGAGGGCTGGACATTAAAAATATTTCACATGTGTATAACTATGATGTTCCTAAAACTCCTGATGAGTATATACATCGCATAGGTAGGACAGCAAGGGCTGGAGAAAATGGTGATGCAGTAACATTGCTTTGTGAACAGGATTATGACAATTTTAATAGTGTAATAAGCGACAGATCTCTGGATATACGCAAAGAAGTAACGCCTAGTTTTGAAAGGGCTATTTTTAGCAGATTCCGAGAACAGGGAAGGCACAATGGTAATTCACACAGTTACAGTCAGCATCATGGAAGCCAACATAACAGAGGTAAATTCCAGCATAGAAGATTTAATTCAGGAAGAGTTAAGTAAGTTTTATTCCATTTTGGGTTTAATACCCCGTAGCTTGCTACGATATTTTCTATTTTCAGAAATTAAATTACAAAGGCGAAATGCCCCACAGCTTGCTGTGAAGTGAGCGAAGCGAACGAGGGGATGGCCTTTGTCAAGATTCGTTTTACTAAGGCTTTTTATTTCTTAGATAAAATAAATAGCTTCATTAGACTTCTGTTGTTTTTATCACAAACGGAATAATAAAATAAGATATAGTGTAGTAATTACCAGAGTAATAAACAATTATCTCTTTTACGATATCTATATTATTCTACCCCTACATTATTACAAAAATAGAAATATTTATATAGTTGTAGTGGTAATAGCTATTATGGTTATTATAAGAAAGAGGTTAATAGGAAGTAAAGAATACTATTCTTTAGAGCATTCTTTTAGGGAAGGTAATTCTGTTAAGAAAAGAGAATTATATTTGGGCTCTGAAATTCCCAGAAACATTGAAGAAATTAAGAAAAGATTTACTGAAGACTTATACAAGGAAAGATGGAACGCTATTTTAGAAGAAATAAAGAAAAATTACAATAAAGAAAGCAAGTCAATGCCAGAGTCCCTGTCTGAGAAAGAGATAGAATCTTTTATGATTAAGTTTACTTATGACACCCAAAAAATAGAGGGTTCTAAATTAACTTTAAGAGAAACTGCAAATTTATTGGAAAATGGAATAACCCCAAAAGAAAAACCTATAAGAGATGTTAAGGAAGCAGAAACCCATAAAAAAGTATTTTATGAACTATTAAAATTCAGAAAAGATTTATCTTTTGATATTGTTCTTCATTGGCATAGAATATTATTCTTAGAAACAAAGAAAGATATGGCAGGAATACTAAGAAAGCACCAGGTTGCAATTTCTGGGAGTAAATTCATGCCTCCTTCCCCAGTAGAAGTTTATCCATTATTAAATGAATTCTTTAAATGGTATAAGAAAAATAAGAATAAGATTCAACCTGTAGAATTGGCTGCTTTAGTACACTTGAAGTTTGTAACTATACATCCATTCGGAGATGGAAACGGCAGAATCTCTAGGTTGATAATGAACTTCGTACTAAAGGAACATAAATATCCAATGTTAAATATTAAATATGAAGGAAGAAACAGTTATTATAATGCGCTTGAACGATCTCAAGTTAAAAAAGAAGAAGGAATATTTATTCAGTGGTTCATAAAGAATTACATAAAAGAAAATAAAAGATATTTGAAGAGGTAATTCAATATTTTTGTGATCCTATATAACATTCCAGTTATTTTTGATTATACAACTACCCCTTACAATTAAATATTATTACGTAAAAGGTAAGAATTATATAATTATGAAAAAAGCAAAATTTTGGCAATAGAACTTTATTCTACACAATGACATGAACAAGAAGAAATAAAACCTGCAGCAATTTAATTAATAAAACTGTCAAGTATTAGGTGTCTACAGAGTTAATAATATCATTAAATGTAGTCACCCATACTGTTTTTTGTATTGAGAAATCAAAAATCTTAATGTTGGTTTAATATTTCCTGTTTTATCAAATATTCTCAAAGTCCAGTAATATCTTTGTCTGTCTTTTAACATTATATTAATAGGGGGATAATTATTTGTAATAAGAACAAAATTCAATAATAATCTTCCAATCCTGCCGTTTCCATCCTGAAAGGGATGTATTTCTTCAAACTGATTATGTAATAAAGCCGCTATCAAGAGAGTGGGATTTTTTCTTAGATGTTTGTTATACCATTTTACAAGTTCATTTAATAAGTTTAAGACATCTTTTGATGGTGCTCCTTGATGAACTATATATCCAGATTCATCCCTTATCACAACTTCAACATTTCTTAATTCTCCTGCAAAATGTTTTGTTTTATTAAAACATAAGCAATGTAATTTTTTTACTAATTCAATAGAAAGCTTTTTTTCTTTTAGATTTTTTAAGTATTGCACTGCATTTGCTACACAGATGGTTTCCAGTTCATCAGGGTTTTCTGGAGATTCTTGATTATCCAGTAATGCTTTAACTTCTGGGTATTTTACAGTAGAACCCTCAATAGCATTTGTGTTATACGTAAAATCTTTAGTAAATTTTTTCCAATCGACTTGAAAATGTTCAATTTTAATGTTCTTTTCAAAGTTTTTGTAAAATTTAATTTCTCCTTGTGAAAGTTCGAACTCAAAAGGATTTTGTGATTTTATTTGTTTAAGAATGATTTCTTCTGCTCTTTTCCTTAATTTTTCAAGTCCTTTTTCTGATAAATTGGAGCCCAAATATCTTGAAATTCTTTTTATTTTATCTCCTACTCTGTAGGAATGAACTAAATAATATTTTTTTTTCTTGCCTTGCTTCCTTATTTCAATGAACATAAATTTATTAGGGTGTCTACATTTATATGTTTTTCTATTGTTGTAGACACCTATTATTTAAACTCTTCCAAGAATTTGATGACACGTCAAACAAGTCCATAGGTAAGTTTAAATAAGAAAATAGAAGCTTCTTTTAATATTGCCGCGATCGCCTAACCTGGTATGGCACAAATTTTTAAATCTCCTCAAAAAAAGATTAGGAAGTGCTTGCCTGGAATAAATATCGAGTTAGCTTGACCCGAAAGGGTGTCCCGGTTCAAAAGTGAGATGATAAATAAGCTTGCATGAAAATCCGGGTCGCGGCGTTTTCTTACTTTTTCTAAAATATCTTTCTTCTTATTTTCATGCGTTGAATTAAATCAGCTTTGTGAACCTATTTTTGTATAAAACAATAAACAGAAACATTAATTAATAAAATAATATTCTTACTTTCAAATTAAAAAGCGGTATATTAAAATGGCAAGAATAGAGTCACCTTCAAGCATAACAACTTACAACACTTGCCCAAGAAAATATTATTACAGCTACAAGCTCAGCCTTCCTAAAAAAGACAATATTTCGGCTATAACAGGCAAGGCAGTGCATGAAGCACTTGAAAAGTTCTTTAAGTTAAAAGTGGAAGACATAAATTACAAGGATTATGAGATGGAACTTAAACAATATCTGCTTGTTATGTTTAATGATTCCTGGATAAGTCATATGGAAGATCTTAATAAATTAGAGATAAACAAGGACGTAATAAGAAATTATTATCAGGACAGCTATTTTATGCTTAGCAATTTTATTGAAGATTTTCTGCAGTCTCTGAAAGTTGAGATTCATAATTCAGATTTTGAGAATGCATTTAATAAGATGAGACCTTTGACTGAGGTTTATTTATTTTCAGAAGATCATAAAGTTCAGGGATACCTGGACGTCATAGCGAATATTAACGGTGATGTATATATAATTGACTACAAGACTTCTTCTAAGGATGATTTGACTGATGATTACAGGCTGCAATTGTTCATTTATGCATTATTGTTTAAGGAAAAATATAACAGGCTTCCTGCAAAGGTAGGTCTTCATTTCTTAAGGCACGGCACTAAAAAATTCATTGAGGTTAATGAAGACATGCTGAACGAGGCTGCAAAGCATTGCGAACTAATAAAGAAGAACACTGAGAGCGATAAAATTGACGATTACCCTAAGAATCCTGGTTATTACTGCAAGTGGAAGGATGGGGAGTGCAGTTTCTATAATTTATGTTTTGGCGTGAAGAAGCTGGACAGTTTTATCGAGATTAATGGGGTTAAAAATGGATAGCTTTCAGACGTTTTTATTATATTTTTTGATTATTTTTGTAGTTTACTTTATTCTAAAGGCTTTCCTCTTTTACATGCAGTTTGGAATCAATCCTGTTTATTTTCTTAAGTCAGATAGCATGTTTGAGCTTTTTTCTTGGCTGGTTCTTGTTGCGGTTTTAATTTCTTATGCTGTAGTCATTATAATGTTTGCTTTAGGATATGATCTTGGTTTAAGTTTCAGGTTTTTGGATTATGCTTACACTGAAATCTCAGGCATAATTATAATTGTCTTAGGATTTTTAGTTATGGTTTTTGCTCATGCAAATATGGGCAGGCACTGGCGTATGGGCATTGACAGGGAGAAGAATATTAAGTTGGTTACCGCAGGACTGTTTAGTATTAGTAGGAACCCTGTATATGTTGGGATTATGATTCAGGCTTTTGGGTTGTTTCTGGTTATGAAGACTTTATTGTCTGTTGTCCTGCTTGTTATTTTATGTTTGGCATTCTTAATGGTTGTGTATACTGAAGAAGCTTTTTTGGAGAAAAGATTTGGCAAGGAATATTTGAATTACAAGAAGAATGTAAGAAGATTTCTGTAAGGGATTATGCCTCTTCAGCACATTTTCTTGTGCAGTCAAGCCCGCAGCAGCTTCCTATAGATCCGAGCAATGCCCCTCTCGGGCACTTGCTTCTTCTGCTTTTGTTATAACTCTCTGAATCTGTTACTGCATAGCCTTGATTATAGCTGTTTCCCTTTTGTAGATTGTAATAGTCTGTCATTTTCTTAGTTTATTGTTACATTGGATTCAACATTGAAGCATACATCACAATTGCTTGGCAACCTCTTATCCATATTTTTATGTAATTCACATATAGCATTTTCTTTTCTTATAATTGTAAGAACATATTGTATCTCCCTTATTGTGTCTATAGGATTATTTATTCTTTTGCTTGCATGTTCTATTTCTTTTTTTACATTTTCGCTGAATTTTAAGTCTTTTGCTCTTTTTGAGTTTAGGTACTGCGTTACTGCAGACTTTGTTATCCCCATTATTTTTGCTACCTCTGTCTGCTTTATTCCTCTGCTCTTCAAGACTGTCGCGATGTCTCTTCTTATTGCTGGTATAACATACCATACTTCTATTTCTTGTGGCATTTCCATACAACTTTTATAGACCGCAAGCTTATATAGTTAACGGTGTGAACTAATATTATCTAAAAATTATTTAACGTGTCTTGTTATTAGCCCAGACCAACCAAAGTTCTGGGAGTGGGATTGGCCCCTGAGCATTTTTAAAATAGAATCAGCTGCATTCAGAATGTCCGCAGTCCAGGCACGTTGGAGAAGAACATCCATTTATATATTCAACATTTGGACTGTAACATTTTACACAGTGCTGTTGCTTTATATCTATTTTAAGATCTGTTAATCTTATTTGTTCTTTATCTCCAACTTTTCCAGTTTTTTCTAAATGTCTTTTAATAGCTATAGCTAAAGCATGAGGAATTGATTCAATTCTATTCGGGCCAAAACCTAGGGGACGATCTCCTTTAATTGAATTCAAATGTTTAATTGCATTCTTAGGATCGTATCCTGCTTGTATTGCTTTAGATAAAAATATTCCTAATACAGAAGTTAAACCAGATAATTCTGTTCCAATAGGAGAAATTGATGTAAATATTTTAGATGGACCTTCTTTATCATGTACAATATTTATATGTAAAGGACCATATCCTGTTTCAACCTCATAATAATCTGAAACAGCACCTTTAGTATAATCTATATCTTTACTTTTAATTTCTTTTTTTGTTTGTAAAGTTTCTGTGGTCTGAGTTTTTGCAGATTGGCTTAAATTTAAAACTTGAACTTCTTTACATCCATCTCTATAAACTGTTACACCTTTGCATCCTGTTTTGTAAGCATATAAGTATGCTTCTTTAATATCTTCTATAGTTGCCGTTTTAGACATGTTTATTGTTTTTGAAACAGCATTGTCTGTATTTTTTTGGAATGCGGCCTGATGATCAATATGTATTTTCCAATGTGTATCATGAGATGAAGTAAAAATTCTGTGTATGTTTGTTGGAATTTCTTTTATTCCACGCACAGAAGAATGATTGTCTGCAATTTTTTTTAGCAGAGTATTTTTATCTAAACCAAACCAATTATATTGTTCTGCTACTTCTAAAAATGCAGGAACAACTTCATAATAAACATATTTCGGATCTGGTTCTTTTCCTTCTTTTAGAGCATCAACTGCTTCTGCTTGATAACGTTTATATGCAATAGCAAAAAAAGGTTCTATACCAGAACCTTGTAAACCTGCTGTTATAGCAATGGTTCCTGTTGGTGCTATTGTTGTTCTTGCACAATTTCTTGGACGTGCTGCTTGTCCTCTAAAATATTCTCCTTTTTCATCATAGATACTATTATTAAAATTATAGAATACTCCTCTTTTTTCTGCTAATTCTTCAGAATATTCTAGGG
>CAYJAX010000040.1:0-7363 GCA_964368545.1 Candidatus Woesearchaeota archaeon
TTCCGATCTGTTTGACATTATCGTGGAAATACTTAAGATACAAGAAGTATAATGTTTTTTATCTGCAGAATATAACTGATGTTGATGATAAGATAATAAACAAGGCCAGGCAAGAAGGAGTAGGCTGGAAAGAAATTTCTAGTAAATACGAAAAATTTTATTTAGAAGACATGAAGAGTCTTGGTGTAGATTCTGTAACTAAATATGCTAGGGCTACAGATTACATAAGTGAGATAATTTTTCAAGTTGAGAGGCTTGTAAAGAATGGCTGTGCTTACAGGATATCTGATGGATATTATTTTGACTTGACAAAATTTAAGGATTATGGCAGGTTGGCTGGAAGGACATCTTTGGAACAGTCAGATTCAGTATCAAGAATAGATGAGAATCAAGAGAAAAAGAATAATGGAGATTTTTGTTTATGGAAATTCAGAAAGGAAGACGAGCCATATTGGAAGGCGAGTATAGGTCTCGGGAGGCCTGGATGGCATATTGAAGACACGGCAATAACTGAAAAGGAGCTTGGGCAGCAGTATGACATTCATGGTGGAGGTTTAGATTTAATGTTTCCGCATCACGAGGCAGAGATAGCACAGATGGAATCAATATCTGGCAAAAGACCATTTGTAAAGTACTGGATGCATGCAGGATTCTTGCAGCTCAATAAGGAAAAGATGTCAAAATCAACAGGAAAATTCTTGACAGTGAGAGACGTATTGAAGAGCTACGATAAAGATATTATAAGGTTTTTAATGTTGTCAGCACATTATAGGAAGCCTATAGATTTTTCTGAAGAGGCTTTGGAACAGTCAAGAAATTCCCTTAACAGGATAAATGAGTTCATGATAAGGCTGAGAAACTACAGATCCAAATCTAAAGATTACACTAGGATAGATGCTATACTTAACACAACAAGAAAAGATTTTGAGAAGGCCATGGATAATGATTTTGAGACGCACAATGCAATAACAGCAGTATTTGAGTTTGTGAAAGATGTGAACAAATTATTGGCAGAAGAGAAATTATCTAAAGATGACTGCGAGAAGATAAAAAATTTTATGTATGATATAGACTGTATATTTGGAATATTAGAAAAAAAGATAAATATTCCTGAAGATATAAAAAAATTGGTAATTTTAAGAGAAGAGGCAAGAAAAAATAAAAATTTTAAGTTGGCAGATGAATTTAGGGAAAAGATAAAATCAAAAGGATATTTTGTAGACGATACAAAAGATAAACCTATAATAAAAAAATTATAAACCTTCATAAAACACTTGTCTAGCTAATAAACCTCTTGGGAATGTGACTCCTAAACCAAAATATTCAGACAAACTTCGACTTTTTCTTCTATGTTCTTCTTCCCTTCCAAGCAAGATTAATGTATCTCCACATGGTCGATAAAATCCACGATTCCTTCTACCATTCACAACATTTAACAAGTCAACATCAGGGTTGCCACGCCACTCTTTCAGAATAGTGTTAGAATAACCATACAGTTCTATTATTCTCTCATTTAATGTTCTAGTTTTTCTTCCATGCAAAACACCAAGTAAGTAGTAGAATTTTTCAGGTTCGAACGATTTTAAAGTTTTCCGAGTATATTCTTTTGCATTTTCTATGGGATTATCTCCAAAAGCTTCTAAGCCATGATCATGAAGGTAAAATCTTCCCGGAGGAGTTCCATTTCTATTAAATAAAGCTACGAAAGGCATTATTCCATTCCCATGTTAGGCATTCCGCCCATTCCATGAGGCATCTGAGGCATTCCGCCTCCTTTAGTGCTTGCTGCCAATACATCATCTATTCTTAGTATCAACTCACAGACTTCGCTTGCACTTTTTATTGCTTGGGTTTTAGTTTTAAGTGGTTCTATAACTCCCTTTTTCCATACATCAACTACTTTGCCGCTGAAAACATCTAGGCCGGCCCACTTCATTCCTTTGTCATGATTGGCTTTAAGCTCTGTCAGGCTGTCTATAGGATCTAAGCCTGCATTTTCTGCGAGGGTTATAGGAATAACTTCCAGTGAATCTGCAAAGGCAAGAACTGCAAGCTGCTCTCTTCCGCTTAATGAGTTTGCGAATTTTCTCAGGCCTCTTGCAACTTCTACTTCGCAGCTTCCAGCACCAGCAACAACTTTGCCGTCTCTCAAGGAAGCATTAATGTCACCTATAGCATCTTTAATTGCCCTCTCAACTTCATCAACAACGTGCTGAGTGCCTCCCCTGATAATTAGTGTAACTGCTTTAGCTTTCTTGCATTCTGTAACAAAAGTCATGTTTTCGTCGCCGAATTTTCTGTCCTGACCCATTCCTGCAAAACCTAAATCTTTAATTGTTAAGTCATCAAGTTTGCTGACCAGGTTAGCGCCTGTAGCCTTGACTAATTTTTCCATGTCGCTTTTCTTTATTCTTCTTGCAGCGTAAATTCCTTTCTTTGCTAAATAATGCTGTGCTAGGTCATCTATTCCTTTTTGGCATAATACAACATTTGCGCCAGATTTTGCTATTTTTTCAGCCATATCTTTCAACATTTTATCTTCCATGTCTATGAAAGCCTGCATCTGTGAAGGATCTGTAATCTGAATCTTGGCATCAATTTCTGTGTTTTTAACTTCTAGCGCAAGATCTAAAAGGGCAATTTTTGCATCTTTGACTTCTGAAGGCATGTTTGGATTAACCTTTTCATTGTCTAATACTATCCCTTCTATAAGTTCAGAATCACTTATTCCACTGCCGACCTTTTTTTCAAGCTTGATGTTTTCAGAGTCAATAATTGTCTTGCCTTCTTTTTCTTCCATGACATGCTTTACAGCTTTTAATATTAATTCGCTTAGGACTTCTTTTGCTATTTCTGCGCCCTTTCCAGTCATGGCAGTGATTGCTATATTTTTGATTGTTGAATAGTCTTTCGTGCTGACATCTTCTGCTATTGTGCTTAGAATATTCTGGGCTTTCTCTGCAGCCATTCTGTAGCCTTTGGTTATGACTGTCGGATGTATTTCTTTGTCTAATAGGCTTTCTGCATTTTTAAGTAGTTCGCCTGCAAGTATTACTGCAGTTGTAGTTCCGTCACCAACTTCATTTTCTTGTGTTTTTGCAACTTCAACAATCATCTTGGCTGCAGGATGCTCTATCTTCATCTCTTCAAGTATTGTAACGCCGTCATTAGTAACAGTAATGTCTCCTAATGAGTCTACTAGCATCTTGTCCATGCCTTTTGGTCCTAGGGTGGTTCTTACTGTTTCAGCCACTAGCTTTGCCGCCATAATGTTATTTCTTTGGGCGTCTCTTCCTGTAGTTCTTTGTGAGCCTTCTGCTAAAATATATATTGGTTGGTTCTGTGTCATTTTTTTTTGAACTCTGCCTTGACCTCTTTTAGAAACTTTTTCTTGTTATTAGTCTCATGCTTATAAAAATTTCTGTTTTGTATTATAGATTTTTTGATGATAGAAAAGATTATAAGTATTTCTATAGTTTCAGTATCTCCGAGTGAACTTCATTTTGGGATTCAGCAGCTGCTGAATCTAGGCACAAACCAATGGTTTTTGCATTTTCCTTCTAGATGAATTCAAGTTTATACTTCTTTTAATACTAATCCCCCCAATTTTAAGAGAGCTCTCGCTATTCCACCTATTCAGTAAGAGCTAACTTGTTCTATGCTTAAATTCTCTAGCATTATATATTTGTAAATCTGAATCAGAAATATTTTGAATAGAATTTCTTTTTTGAATACTAGCCCTATTCCCTGCAGCAAATATTCAAAAGGCATAAATTTTATTTTTTTGCGATTTAATAAACTATAATTTCTTTTCTTTTATTTCTCTGATGAATCTGCTTACAGTATTGACAAGATGTTCTGGCTGAGTCTTAACTATTTCGCAAGATTTTGAAATAATATCTTCATCAAGTTCTTTATGGCTTGTCAGCACTAGTTCTAAATTTTTGCCTTTCTTGACAACATCTTTCCACAAATTAAATAGTTCTTCAATTCTGCCTGGTATTTGCTTGTTATTGCAGGAAAGTAATTTACTCAGGGCTTTAATTAATTCTTTTTCTTTAAACTCTTCTTCTATGGCTCTGCTACCAGCGACAAACTCAATTCTTACAGTAGAGTCGGAGATTTTTGTTGACTTCAATATCTTGATCTTTATTGCTTCTCCAGTATTATCTAGGTGAGTGCCTCCGCAGGCTTCAACGTCTACTCCTTTTATGTCGACTATTCTTAGTTCTTTTCCTATAGGAACGCCGCCCTGGTATATAGAGAATCCGTATTTTTTTTCAGCCATATCACGAGGCATGAATGATTTTTTAATGTTGATTTTTTTCTTGATTATCTTGTTTGCTTCATTCTCAATTTTCTTAAGTTCATTGTCAGAAAGGCTCTGATAGTGCGTTATGTCTATATGGGCTTTTTCAGGAGTCTTCTTTGCACCAGACTGGTTAATATGCTTGCCAAGTACAATTCTGGCAGCAGCGTTTACAATATGAGTGGATGTATGATGCTGGGATAGCTGTATTCTTCTGGAGTAATCAATATTGCCTTTAACATCATCTTTTTTCTTTAAGTTATTATTTTCTAAAATGTGAACAATTATCTTTCCCTGTTTTATTACGTCGACAACTTTCAGGCTGTTGATTGTGCCTGTATCATGCAATTGTCCTCCTGATGTGGGATAGAAGACTGTTTTGTCTAATACAACGTAGTTTCCTTCAGACTTAAGGACTTTTGCCCTGAATTCGCTGAGCTTATAGTCTTTGTAATACAAGGCTTCTGTTTCTGGAAGATTGGACAAGTCAATTTGAAGTTCTTTAATGGTAGCATGTTCTTGTGGTATAGATTCATGGCGGGCAGCAACAAGAGCATAAAAATTGTCAGGAACTTTTATCTTAACATTAACTTTTTCTAATTCTTCTTTAATAATTTCTGGCTGGATGCCGTTGCTGTCATATAGCTCAATTAATTTTTCAGTGTTTAGATTAGACTTGTTTATAACAATTTTCTCAATGATTTCTTTTGATTTATGCTTGGTAGAATCATATTTGGTTTTCTCAGCGTCTAGGAGTTTTCTGACTTCATTAAAATTTTCAACTAATTCAGGATACTGTTTTTTCAAATATTTGGCATGCTGCTCGCAGACTTCAGGGAGGTAAATATCCCAATTATTATTTTCTATAAAATTGAAGCATCTTCTTGCAAGTATCCTTAAATTGTAGCCTCCGCCGGAATTGCTGAACAGAGCTCCGTCATTTAATGCAACTAGCAGGCTTCTTGTGTGCTCTCCTATGCTGTACAGCTGGCTTAATGGTATTATTTTATTTTTTAGAAAATCAACGTTTATATTTATTTTTTTGGCAATGAAATTCCAGGATTTTTCTAAATCTTCGACTTCATCAGCATTCAAGAAACTTGCATAAGGAATAAAGCTCTTCATCATGTCATTGTCTGCACTCAGACCAGTTAAGTGATAGAGATGATTACAGACTGTTGGAAAAGTTGCATCGTAGATTGTTGGAGATGACTGTGAGAACCAGGCGTTTCTCTCCTGACCCATTCCCATGTCTAAAACTTTTATAGGAAGTTCTTTGTATCCTGATGTTGTCTGTTCGTACTGCATGTAAACCTGATTTCCAAGCTCTACGCCTCTTGAGAAGAATTCTAAGCTGCTTCCGAAATTTCCTCCGCCAGCCCAAGAATCTTCGTGAAAAGTTATTTCATCCTTTGGAAGACCCAAGCCTTTATTTAACCATTGAAAAATTTCTTTTAGATATTTATTAATGTTATATTCTTTCGGAGGAACAAAGGCATGTTGTCCTATCATTACAAAGCCTACATTGTGGTATGAGACTCCAACGTTATCTATGTCTCCAAACCTCAAACAAAATTGTGGGATGACTAACGGGTTTGCTGGCGGTTTCACTTCGCCGCTTACTATAAATGGCTGGAATGCAGCTATGCTTGCTATTGTAAAATCTACTGAAGGATTCCATCGTGCAACAACAGGCATTCTCTTGACAGGCGTGTAACCAAATTTTTTAAATATTTTTGAGAATTCTTTCCAAACTTCTAAATATTCTAATTTATTTTTAGCAGGTGTTTTGTCTAAGAATCTGAATCCTCCAGAACATTTTGGATCATCACAAATGTTTTTGTTAATTGTTGACCAGAAGAAAGTTCCGCACTTGAAGCATTTTCCTCTTTTGAAACCTAATTCTTCTAGTGATTCAATTGGATAATATTTTCTTGGCTCTTTCTGCGCTACTTCTTTAAATTGCTTTTTCATTTCTTTATCAGGCAGCATAAGACAATAGTTCAAAAGGCTGTATATTAAACTTATGTTCAGTGAGTAACAATTGTCAAGAACTTGGAAGCGTACTTTCTAAAAGAATCTGGGTTGCTAAAAACAAATTTTGCATTTCTTAGGAATACAACAGGGTTGCTGAAGAATGTCCTGTAGGCTTTTCTCTGCATCTCTACAAGGTATTCTTTAGTTAGGCCGTTAGGAATATACACGGGGTCACTAGCGTGGCCTGACATGTTGTCGTAGTTCTCAGCCTCAAACTTGCCGTACTGTGGAGCTATTTCATACTGTTCTGTGCCAGGCAAGGGAATATTTAGGTTGAATTGTGCAGAATTAAGCGGAAGAGATCTTGCAAAATCTATAGTTTCGTTGATAGTTTCCTTATTGTCAACTGGATGGCCTATCATGAACAATCCTCTAGTAAAAATTCCATGTTCCTGCATAATTTCAGTTGCAGTTTTTATTTCGTCTTCAGTCAGATCTTTTTTGATGAAATCACGAACTGCTTGTGAGCCTGACTCAACACCGAAGGACATGTACCAGCATCCAGATTTTTTGATTAATGGCAGTAAGTCAGGATTTTTTGCTATGATATTGAGACGGCCGTAAGCGCTCCACGTGATATCTAATTTTCTGTTAATCATCTCATTGCATACGTCTAATGTTCTTTTTCTAGTCATTATGAATATTTCATCCCAGAAATGTATTTCTTTTATGCCAAATCTTTCCTTTAAGTGCTCAATCTCGTCAGCTACATATTTAGGGGAGAAAAATCTTACATTTCTGGTGTGGTCGCAGAATGTGCATCTATAGTAGCATCCTAGGCTGGTGACCATACTTGTTGCAGGTTTTCTTAAATATCTTGTGTCTGAGTGGTAATTCTTGGTTAAGTCCTGCAGCAGATGTCTTGCTGGGAATGGTAAAACATCTAAATCTTTTATGTCTTCTCTTGGATTGTTAATAATTAATTTATTATCCTTGTCTTTCCATACAAGACCGTTAACTGAAGATAAGTCATCTGATCCTTTCTCTAAACTTTTAGCAAGTTCGACAATAGTGAAG
>CAYJAX010000041.1:0-7260 GCA_964368545.1 Candidatus Woesearchaeota archaeon
AGAAGATGTTCTTGAGTTTCCTACATATGAGCCAACAATAAAAGACATAAAAGCGGAAGTTGGGAAGGGAGATGAGTTAAATATTCCAAAAAGGGAAAGCAAGATCGAACACGTAAGCAGAGATCAAACCAGAGAACAGTTAAAGTCAAGTTTTGATGATGAGAAGCCTTTGTTTGTGCAGATAGACAAGTACAAGGATGTATTAAGAAGTATAGAGGTTCTGAAGGCAAAAGTAGCTGACATAGAAGATCTGCTGAAAGGTTTGGAAGAGCTTAAAGCTAGAGAAGAGCAGAAGCTTGAAGAGTGGAAGCAGGATATAAACAGCATTAAGGAAAGGTTATTATCGATAGATCAAGATTTATTTGAGGTATAAATGCATTCTAAGAAAGCAAAGCACGTTATTAAGAAGGAAGTAGTACACACTATGCTGTCTAGGCCGATATATCTTAGAAAGCAAGTTCTCAAGGCAGCAATAGATTCTACAAAGGCACTAAAAGACTACGGCGAACTTAAAATAATAAGGGAAGAGAAGAAGAGAGTTCTTGGTATATTAGCAGAAAAACTTGATGAAGTAAAGAGAAGGATAGACAGGTTAGTGAGCAGGGACTTGCCAAAATTGCCGTTAGAGCATAATAAAACAAGCCGTGTGGAAAGCGAAGTCATTTCTGAGCAGCTAAAGGTAGAGCATGTACATAAAGGTAGGGTTAAAGAGGACAGCGATGTTGCAAAGCTTAAGGCAGAGCTTGAAGACATAGAAAGGAAACTAAAAAACTTGTAATTATCTTAAAAGAAAAAAACTAAACTTCTTAGCAAACTTTTTATAGAGAACTATTTTCTTGTGGTCTTATGCTTATAGGAATTGTAGGAAAGCCGAGCGTTGGAAAATCAACATTCTTTAAAGCCTGCACACTGGCAGATGTTGAGATAGCAAGCTATCCGTTCACAACAATAAAACCAAATAGAGCAGTAGGTTTTGTCAAGATTGAGTGTGTAGACAAGGAGTTTGGAAAGCAGTGCAACCCAAGAATCGGTTATTGCAAGGATGGAAACAGGTTTGTTGCTGTCGAATTGCTGGATGTTGCAGGACTTGTTGAAGGAAGCCATCAAGGCAGAGGTCTTGGACTGCAGTTTCTGAATGACTTAAGCCAGGCAGATGCACTGATTCACATAGTTGACATATCTGGAAGCACAAACGAGAAGGGAGAGAGTGTGGAGACATTAAGCTATAATCCTTTAAATGATATAAAGTTTTTAGAACATGAGCTGGACATGTGGTATTTTGGGTTGATAAAAAATGGATGGGACAAATTTTTAAGGCAGTACAAATTAGAAAAAGGAGAATTATACAAGGCAGTTTCCAAACAGTTGTCTGGAATAGGAGTTAGTGAAGTTATTGCAGAAGAAGTGTTAAAGGATTTAAGCAGCGACATAACTAAGTGGAGTGAAGAAGAACTGAGATTTTTTGCGACAAAACTAAGAAGGAAGACAAAGCCGATGCTGATAGCAGCAAACAAAGCAGATGTTAGAGGTTCAGAAAAATATCTTGAAATTATAAAAAAAGAATTTAAGGAATATGTCATAATCCCATGCAGTTCTGATTCAGAGTTGGCTTTAAGGGAGGCTGGCAGGTCAGGACTAATAAATTATATTCCTGGAGATAATAATTTTCAGATAAAAAAAGAACTGAATGACAAGCAGAAAAAAGCGCTGGAATTGATAAAAAATAACGTTCTTGATAAGTTTGGAAGTACTGGTGTTCAGGAAGTCTTGAATAGTGCGGTGTTTGATTTATTGAAATACATCGCTGTCTTTCCAGGCGGAGTTAATAATTTAGTTGATAGCGAAGGTAGGATTTTGCCAGACTGCTTCTTAATGCCTGGGAGAAGCACAGCACTAGATTTTGCTTACAGGCTGCATACTGATTTTGGAAAGAAATTCATAAAGGCTGTAGATGTTAAAAATAGATTAGTTGTTGGAAAAGAACATAAACTAAAGCATAGAGACGTGATAGAAATAATGTCAAATACTTAAATATTCTTCAATAGGCTGCAATGTTCTATAGTCGTCTTCTGGAAGCTGGTCAGATGCAACATAAGTCTTCAAGTCAATAACTCCATCTGTGTCCCTTATATTCTTTAGTATGGAAGCAGAACTTTCAGGATTTAGGGCTTTAAGCTCGGCTATTATGTCATATTCGCCGTATACCAAGTGGACTTTGTTCAGGTATTTATTGCCAAGACTTCTGAGTTTATTTAGTACATCATTCAACTTGTTTTGGTGTACTCCTATCAATACGAAAACCAGCATTTATTTCACCCTTCATTCAGGGAGTTAGGTTTATATATAAGCTTAATCTATATTATGAATATATAATATATATTTAATTTATTTTTGCAGGTTATTAGATGGGATTCAGGAAAGTAATTGGTTTCGGAGACAGCTCTTTTGTAGTCAGCTTGCCGAAAGAGTGGGTTGATAAGAACGGAATAAAGAAAGGAAATGTAGTCAACGTTCAGGAAGAAGAGAATGAAAACGTTCTTAAGATATTTCCATACGAAACAAAAATAAAAAAAGAAGAGAATAATATTAAGATTGAATTTAAGAGCCTGCAGCACTTGAAGTCACAGCTTGCATATGCTTACATAAGCAATTATGATCCTATAACAATAGTTGGAAAAGATTTGAATAAATACATAAGCGAAATAAGAAAAGAAGTAAATAACCTTATTGCATTAGAGATAGTCCAATATAGCGATAAGAATATAATATTAAGAGATTTCTTGGATATAAGAGAAATATCTATTTATGATACTATAAGAAGGATTGACAGAATAATTCTTTCTATGGCTGAGGACACGAAACAGATAATGTCTACAGGAAAAAATGATTCTTGTAATCAAATAGAAGAAAAAGAAACAGACGTTAATAAGCTATCAAACTTGATATTTAAAGTTATAAAACGGTCATTCAGATCGCAAGACAGGGCAGTGCTTAAACTTACGCTGGATGATATATTTTATTATTGGGAGATAACATTATTTCTTGAGAAGTTTGCTGACCAGATAAAAAGAATACCGCGTTATTATACAGACTTGAAACCCAACCTAGAGCTTGTGAAGCTTTACTCAAGAATTATTAACTATTACGAGATGGCCATGAAAGCACATTACACTAAGAACGTAGATCTAACAATCGAAGTTATGATTGGAAAGCGTGATGTTTTCAAGCAATGCGACGCTTTTACAGCAAGCCTTCCGAAAGACTATAGTTATGTATTGGAAAAAATCAGGAACATGAATACAAATACAAGCAATTTGTCAAAAGTTCTATTGAAATTATACAAACACTCTTTATGATACTCTTTAAGAAAAATTTTGAATGAAAACCCTATCAAGAACTTCAGCTTTTTTCAGTTTATAATTCCTGTTTTACCTTGTCTAAGTTTTTGTAGCAGTAGTTGCAAAGGTATCCGTATATGCCGTTATCTTTTACCTTGTACTCTGCATATTCATCACAGTAGTCGCACTTCTTAGCCTTCGGTATCTCCACTTTTTCTACCATAATTATATAATAAACTTAAAAGAATATAAGTCTTTGCTTTCGCTAGATAAATTTAGAATTTTTTATTGCTTTTTTTGGCACACTATCAGCATGTGGTCTCTTTCAAAAGGATCAAGCTCTTTTTTATCAATTATTTTAAGTCTTTCAGATAATTTTTTTTCTACATCATTAAATATATTCCTAGGATTTTTTGTTACATCTATGCTTCTTGCCTTTATGGCTATAATTACATATCCTTTGTCTTTCAGGAAATTCAAGTTTTTAAACAATATTTCAACCTGGTTTCTTTGGGCTACGTCCTGATATATTATCTCGACTTGGGTTATCCTATCATTATAAGTTTCGGGCTTGTTCGCATCTGCCAGTATTGGACTCATATTTTTTCTCTGTTCACACACAAAATATAAGTCCCTGACAACTCTTGCTGAGAAATCCAAGCAGAATACAACTCCATTTATTCCTATAATGTCTGATACGAATGAAGGAGTGTAGCCGTGTGATGCCCCGAGATAAAGCACACTTGAGCCGCTTTTTAGAGGGATAAATGATATCTTTTTAGCTATGGCAGCTGCGAGTTTTGATCTTGAAGGATTAAGTTCCCTGTATTCTTCATTATTTATTTCGAATAATCTCTCATTAAAAAAAGACTTGCCTGGTGTTAGATTTTTTGTTGCTAATAATCTTCTTTTATTATCCTGCAATAAAAATATATTGTTGTACTTTGTGTTTTCAATTTTCATTGTTTGTTTAACAAGATTTATAACGCATCATATTCATATTATGACATCTAAATTTACTATTTATTAGATTCATGGGAACTCATAAAGCTATAGCCTCCACCAAATCTTGTGTTTATTTCCTTTAAAGCTTCATCTGCTATCTGATCAATGCCTAGAGAATTTGTGTCTAACATTCTTACAGTTGTTGGCATTGCTCTGATAAGTTGGGGGTATAATATGCTCCCAATTCTTAGATGTTCCCTTGAACCTGTTCTTGGTATTTGTCTCTCGGTTTTTCCATATCTTTCAGCTTGACGTGTATAAGCAGTATCTGGTTCTACGTTTAGTAATATTATCAAATGAGGAATTAAATATAAACCCTTGCTTACATCTATAAAATGGCTTAGTAAATCGTGCATATTGTATAAAGTGGGATTACTAATTATATCTTTGACCAATCCTTCACTTATAATAATATCCTTCTCTATATCTGCAAAATAATGTACTAGTGTATCAAGAAGACACCCAGTGTTAATTAATGTACGCTTTTTAGTATAGGCCTCGCTATTTTCTGATAAGTGATATCCTCTCCCAGCTATTTTAGCAAGAATTGTCGCTCTCAGATTAACATCTTCTTTTTCTTTATTTCTTATTCTTTCTTCACTAAACGGATCACCTTCCTTCTCATCTAAACCAAAAACTTGATAACCCTCATTGCTCATCACTAGCAATTTGCTTTTGAGAGTTGTCTTTCCGCTCCCGTGTATACCACTTATTGTAATTCTTCTAGCTGAATCTTTACTTTCTTCACAATTCTGCAATCTTGCTTGATTTTTATTCAATTGTGCTCTCAACCGTTTTGTTAACACTTCAAGTCTTCTTCCTCTGCCCTTTCCCATAAATTCCCCCACTAATTATAGTGTAACGCATTTTTAAAAACCTTTCTGTGATGTTATTACTAAAAAGTTGTCTTGGTTTTTCTAAAATAATCAATCTTGACAGCCTTTGATATCTCGCTTGCAAGTCGCCTTGAAGCCTTTCCCTTGTTCTCAGCATTACTTATAGACTGATGGGCAAATATGACTCCAAACTTCGGAGCTTTAGAACCAGTCTTTAAATGCCTGAAGAGTGCCTTCTCAGCACCTAAAACCTGAATAGTTGATGAAGGCAGCTCAGCAAGATGCTTCAAAGAGCCTGCATGATCTATCAGCCTAGCACCAATAAGAGCACTAGCAATAGATAAAAGATTGGGACAAATGTCCTTCATCAAACTTTCAAGATAAATTTCTTGAGACTTTACCAAAGACGACAAAGATTTAATTTCCAGAACAAGCTCTTCAATTGAATTTAAGTCATTATTAGTCATTGGAACAGAAACGTCTTCTCTGACTCTCTTAAATACGCCATCAAATAATTCATTTAGGTCTTCTGACTTTGAAAGTCTTGGAGCATAGTACCCATACCTCTCCCTAATTAAAGCAGAAAACTTGTTTACAATCCTGACAAGTTCATCTATTGTATGGATAGCTTGAATAATAAATATGTCTCTAGAAATATTTTCTTTTAGAGCACGCCTGGTAATCTCCATATTGAGTTCTCTTAAATCCTTCATGAGCAGTAAGAAAGAAGCAAGATTATAAAAATTTATCTAATGAATGCTGGTTTAATCCAGACAATTATATTGCAGATTGATAGAGTCTTATATTATATTTTAACAAAATGAGAAGAAACACGCTTACTCTTTTTTTTAGGAATAGAAAGAAATATTAATACCTAAGAGAAATTCTTAACTATATGAAGAAATTTGAAGTTATAAAAAGACACATGAATGTAAATAGTTCTGCTGTAGACTTGCATAAGCTTATCCTGAGCATAAAGGCTAAAGCAGAAGAAATTGGTTATACATTCTATGAAATGGAACAGGGAAGCGAACCAAAAAAGTACGGTGAGGAGAGAGGTTTCAATATATATTTAGAAAAAGAAATTGATTATTTTGGCAAAATAGAAATAAATATAGATTCTCTATTCGAGAGACTGGAGAAAGTTAAGAATAAATACATCGGTAATGGTACAATAAACTACAAAGTGGCTGTCATATTAGACTACAAAAAAAGATGGGACAACAGCTCTCTAAATAAATTCTTATTTAGTCTGTATCTGAAGATTATGAAGTGGAATTTTGAAGATAAGTATATAACGCATGGAATAATTGACGGCAATAGGATATATGATCAGTTAAAAGAAGAGTTGGATGAATACTGAATTAAAAGCTGGCATTTTAAAACTGGCAAAAATAAACTTGTTTGGGAAGTTTTATTAATAAGGTTAAATGAGTTCTTAATATGCCAAAAGAGGATGTAATCTATGATAGAACAAAGCTAAAATATGTCGGCAATTTTGATTTTAAGGACATGTATAAAAGGTTCAGGATTTGGATAACACAGAACCAATATTCTGACCCGAGAGAGATAAAATACATAGAAAAAATAACACCTGCAGGAAAAACAGTAGAGTTTGTATGGGAAACAAGCAAGTTTAAGGAAGATTATTTTGAGCTTAAGATAGAAATAGAGTTTTTCATAAAAGGATTAAAGGATGCAGAAGCAGATTTCAAAGGCAGAAAAATAAAGTTAGATAACGGAGAAATAGAAGTGGCTTTCACATCAAGGCTGATAAGGAACTGCAACAAGAAGTGGGATGAGCACGGACTTATTTTCAAGCTTTATGAGAAGTATATTATAGCTGAATATATAGAGCAGTTCAAGATAGATGTGTATAGGGACACAAATAGGTTTATGGAGGAGCTTAAGAATTACTTTAACTTATTTAAGTTGAGATAAGCGAAAGGATTATTAAACACAATAAATAGAATGAATACAAAAAATGGTGCACACTGAAACAATAATAAGAGATGCAGAAGTGAATTATAGTGGAACGTTTGACTTGAAGGAGTTCCTGTCAGTTGTGAAGAAATTCTTTG
>CAYJAX010000042.1:0-7191 GCA_964368545.1 Candidatus Woesearchaeota archaeon
TATCTAAATCAATAAGTCAGAAGAATGGGTTATTCCATCTTGTTTGTGTACTCCCAGCTTACTTGCTACAAAAAAAACACTATTTAAGCCCATTGAATAAAGTTGGAAAAATTTTAGACGAGATAGGAATAAATCTATCAATAAGTTACCAATTATTTGATGATATAAGGGATGTAGAGGGAAAATTTGAGATAATAGGAAAACCTGCTAAACTGGATAAAGACAGAAAAACGTCTGTGTATAGATATGGTATCAAAAATGTTAAAAATGAATTAGAAGAAAGGAGAAAAAAGATTATTCAGAGCATCAGAAAAATACAAACAAATTCTAAACTAGAAAAATTGATTAATTTTATATTAACAAAACCTTCTTAGAACTTAAGAATACAAAGGAGAAGAAAGTTATTTAAGGGATAAAGAAATCAGAGTAGATATGTTAGAAACAAAAAAATTGGAAAAAATGCGTGCTAATGCAAAACTTTTGCTCCAAGATATTGACGAAACTCTCAAGCAAGAGGCCATCATTCAGCGACGCATAAAGGACATTCAAATGAATCCATCTATAGGAAAGTCAGAAGAAGAACTAGACAACTACCTAAGACAGAGAGGGGTAAAAGTTGCCCGAATGGGTAATTAGAGAACACCCAGATTTCTTTAAAGATTTACACAAACTCGATACGGAAATTTTACGAATTTTTTGACTTCGCTGACTCCGTTAAATGCAATCGAGAAAAACTCTAATTTTGTCTCAAATTCTGAACGGGAACTGGTTCTAGTGCTGGTTGTGGCAAAAGTTTTTCAACTTTTTCCTTGATTCTTTCCAAAACTGGCTTCTTTTTTGGTTTTGGAGGTGGTGTTCCGATGTCAGATTTTGCCATATAATCTGCACTTACCATACCTAATGCTCCTGATCCAGATAAAAGATGACTAAGAGAACTCATATATAATTCTTCATTTCCAGATATTGCTCCCACAACTAAATGTCCGACTCCAAACAATGTATCAACAACACCTAAATTATAAAGGATTACATTTAAATATTTCATGGTTTTGCCAGGCAAACCAATTGCTTCAAGTCGTATTTCTTGATTTTTAGCACTTTTTGGTCTCATCATTTCAACTGAACCATTAAGTGTTGCATATATTGCTGGACCTATTGCAAAGAGAGTTGTTGTTACAGAATATCCGACCCACGCGGCAGCACTTCCAAAATACAAAATTTTTTCTAAATCAACTTTACTTCTATGTGTCATATTTTGCCATTTAATTGCAATTTTTTTATTTAATTGAAAGAGAACACTATCTAAAGTATCAATAACACTTCCATCATTTGGATTAAATCTATCGTCTAATGACATTTAATATTAGCAAAACCAGTTCTTTATAAACTTTTCTTTTATTTACTACTTAACAGTTAATCTAGATTAAATATTAGTCATTTATTGCAAAAATAATTTGATTAAGAAAAAGGTGCTTATGCGCCTAGATATTTCGCATGCAAAGCGCGTGCCTCAACTTCATTTTTTGCTTGAATCAATGCTCTTCCATCAGGAAAGAGAGTTAATGGTCCAAAGCGCAGACAAGTGACTAAGTTTGTAGATCCTTTAAGACGTTTTGCTAGTGCAGCAAGAGCAACAGGTTTCCCTCTAATCTGATAATGTGATGATCCGCAAAATTTAATCAGGGGTGTTTGGTGTTGTCCAGAAAGATAAGCATAGTTTTCCTTGCATACGGGACAAGCACTATTTTTCTTAACAGACAGTTGTTCAAAGCTGGGAGTCCAGGCGTTGATATGAAATAAATCTGGAGAAACTTTTTTGTCTAAAAGCAGTTGCAGCACAAAAGAGACTTGCAGGCTGGCAATCAGATGAGTAATGCTGTTAATCACACCGCTAGTATCGCACGTTTCTAATCCGCTTGCAGGTTGAAATAAACAACGGAAGCAGGCTTGTCCAGGAGCAAATGCTTTCACATACCCTTCATCTCTAATCCCAGAGCCATACACCCAAGGAATTTTATTTTTTGCACAATACTCATTGATCAGAAATCTAGTTTCCATATTATCTGTCCCATCAACAATCACATCTCCTTTAAGCAAAGAAATATTCTCATGATATAAATCAGTGACATGACTAACAATCTTCACGCTAGAATTAATTTTTTTCAAATGATGCAAAGCAGCTGCAGCTCTGGGTTGTCCAACATCTGCTTCTGTATACAAACTTTGTCTTTGTAAATTATGCTCTTCCACATAGTCTCTATCTAGCAAAGTTAGTTTGCCAACGCCTGCTCTGCAGAGGAGATCAGCAGCAACACTCCCTAATGCTCCAACACCTGCAATAACTACATGCTTCTTGCTAAGAATGGCTTGTCCTTGCTTGCCAATGTTCTTGTACAATTCTTGTCGTGTATATCTCATAATAACTACCACTTAATGAGGATTTTTAAAGATTGCCCCTAACATATATTTATAATAGAGATATGTGCATAATTAATGATGAAACCCTACTATGATAAAGAAGACATTTTGGATATTGAGCTGCAGAAAAAAGACTATTGGAAGAGCATAGAATTGCCTAATGGTATTGTTATTGATATTGCTAAAGATGGTTCTATTATTAGCGTAGAGATTCAAAGAGCAAGCAAAATATTCAAGGGCGAGGAAAAGAAAGTTATTGAAATGGCGGCGTCTAGGAATTAAAAGAGTAAAGGTATGCTTCATGATGATTCTTGATAAACAGCTTAGGTTGGTTAAATAAAATAGTATGTCTTTTGTAAGAATTCACCGGGATTCTAGGGAATTATTATTATAACCGGGATTCCCGGTAAAAAAGATAGGTTTATATATAAAGAGCAATTCCCGGTAATGATGAAAGTATACTTGCCAAATAGCGCTTTTTTAGGAAATATAGACCCCTTTTTAAGAAAGATAGACCTCTCAAATCCAGATACATTAGAGATTACCGCGAATAAGAAATGGATTTCAATACACCCAGTAGTGCTGGCAATGATCGCGGCGGCAGGACTAAGTGTAAAGCCATCGAAGATTAAGTGCGAAAAATTAGAGGCGAAGTCTAGGCATTATCTGCAAAGAATGGGGTTGTTTAAGGCAATAGGCATGAAATCTAGTATGGCTATTGTAGAGCACGAGTCCGCTGGAAGATTTATACCGCTGACGAGAATAACAAACTCCCAAGAGTTAACAAGATGTATTACAAATATGATACCTTTGCTGCACCTTGAATCCCGACAGGCAGATTCAATAAAGTATGTCTTAAGTGAGCTAGTAAGAAATGTTCTGGAGCATGCGCAATCAGAAAAAGGAGCTATGGTGGCTGCGCAGTACTACAAGAAAAGTAATACCATCAGAATAGGCATTGTAGATACTGGAGTTGGCATCAAGAAGACCATAAATAACGCATATCCTGCAAAAACACATCTGGCGGCGATACAATTAGCCTTAACTCCGGGTGTTACTGGCACAACACAGAAGATTGGAGGTACAGAATATAATGCTGGAGCTGGTCTTTTCTTTATTAAGTCTATAGCGCAAATAAATCGGGAATTCTTTATGATCTATAGTGGAAACGCTATGTATAAGCTGTTAAAAAGTAGTCCAAATAGAAAACATATTACACTCCATGGAGATCCGTTCTTAGAGAGACACTCAAAAGGAGAAGACTACCCTTCTTGGTGTGGAACTGTTGTGGGAGTGGACATTTCCTTAGAAAGAACAGCAGAATTTGCAGAACTTTTAGATCTTATTAGAAAAGTATACATCAAAACGATCCAAGAGCGCAAAAAGGAAAAGTACAGGAAGCCGAGGTTCATATGAGGGAAATAAAACTAGTAAGCCTTGTTGGTTCTTTTGCGGAAAATAAAGATATAGCGAGAGATATTCGGCTTACAAAAATAATGCCCGCGATAGAAAAAGATAAAGAAATAATACTGGATTTTGAAAAAATAGAGGGCGCGACACAATCATTTGTTCACGCGTTGATTAGTGATGTAATCAGAAAATATGGCGCAGAAGTATTGGATAAAATAGTTTTTAAAAATTGTAATGAGACTGTTAGAAAGATCATTAGTTTAGTTGCTGAATATATGCAAGAAAGCTGATTTACTGGGTTTCCTGATGATGATTCTTGATAAACAGCTTAGAAAATTCTAACACAACAAAACACGCTACAGCAATTCCAATGCTCTGTAACCAATCAAACAATGTCAAAGGAACTACTTTAAACGCATCACTCAAGAAAGGTGTATATAAAAGAGCTATTTGCATGCCTATGGAAACTAATGCCGCTAGATGCAGCCATTTATTCGAAAATAAATTCGTGAAAGGTTTGGAAGATTTGCAGTTATAAGCTCGTAAGATTTCAAAGAGAATCAAAGTAGTAAGCGCGATGCTCCTGACTTCAGCTAGATCTTGACCAACTTCATACTCAATAATAAAGACTCCAAGCACCAAAAGAGTTCCAATAATAGTGGTATAGACAATGTTTTGTTTCAGTCCAGTAATGATATGTTCTTTAGGATTTCTAGGTTTTCGCTTCATAACATCGTCACTAGGCGCGTCAACTGCTAATGCTAACGCGGGCCAGCTGTCAGTCATAAGATTCAGCCATAAAATCTGCAAAGGCAGTAGAGGAAGAGGCATGCCTATGAGTAAAGCGCCAACAATGATGCCGACTTCAACAGCGTTCGCGCTCAAGAGATAATTAACAAACTTCTTAATGTTGTCATAAACAACTCTTCCTTGCTCAACAGCGGACACAATGGAGGAAAAATTATCATCAGTCAAAATCATATCAGCGGCGTCTCTGCTCACATCTGTTCCTTTGAGAGACATAGCGACACCAATGTCAGCGTTCTTGAGCGCGGGAGCGTCATTTAATCCATCACCAGTCATGGCGACTATATCTCCATTCGCTTGCAATGCTTTCAATATTTTGACTTTATGAGAGGAAGAAGCCCTTGCGAACATAGTATATTTCTTCACCAATTCTCTCATGTCCGCTTCGCTTGCGGCTTCTAATTCTGCTCCGCTCAAGACTTGTCCTTCAAAGCCAATTTGTTTGCCTATAGCTTCAGCGGTTAACGGATGATCTCCAGTAATCATGATAGCGCGAATGCCCGCTTGTTTGCACAAAGCCATAGCTTCTCGTACACCTTCTTTCGGCGGGTCAATCATACCCATTAAGCCTACAAAATACATATCTTCATCTTGTTTGATAGCCATGCCAAGAACGCGTAAAGCGCTTTGCGCGAGTAATTCGTTCATACTTAATATTTTTGCCTTGTCACGATCAATGAGCCGTCTTTTTTTCCCATCTAAAATAATGCTATTGCACATCTTCAAAATAACTTCTGGCGCGCCTTTATAGAACGTAAACCCTTTATGGACAGTAGCCATATATTTTTTTTCAGCTTCAAAAGGAATCTCGCCAACACGTTCTAACTTTTCATGAATGCCCCCTTTCTTAGCGGCGTAGAGTAAAGCCATTTCTGTAGGATCTCCAACAGTATCAGTCGAATTATTACAAGAAGCCGCTATATTGAGCAGTAATTTGAATTCTTGGGGATCAACAGGTTTTCCTTGGCTAGTAAAACTGCCTTCAGTGCTATAGCCATAGCCGCCCACATCAAGCAATTGATTATTGACATAGATTTTCTTGACAGTCATTTCATTTTTAGTCAAGGTGCCTGTCTTATCAGAACAAATAACCGTAACACTGCCCAAAGTTTCAATGCTCTTTAATCGCTTCACCAGTACTTTTCTTTTGATCATGTGCTGAACGCTTAAGGAAAGGCAAATAGTCACCACAGCGGGCAGTCCTTCAGGAACAGCGGCGACAGCCAAGCTAATAGCGGTCAAGAGTGTTTGATAAAATTCCATGCCACGAAGCAGTCCAAAGAGAAAGATAAACGCGCAAATGCCCATCACTACAAAGCCTAAGAAACGTCCTAATTGCTTCAATTTCCTTTGCAGAGGAGTAGTATGCGTGCCTGCTTCTTGAACCATTCTGGCAATTTTTCCTAATTCTGTTTTCATGCCTGTCTCAACAATAATGCCTTTGCCAGTGCCGCGAACAACAATAGTGCTTGAATAGAGCATATTAACTCTTTCAGCTAAATTAACTAGTCTAGGTAAAGTTTTCACAAACTTGCTGCAAGGTAAGCTTTCTCCAGTTAATGCTGCTTCATTAGTTTGTAAATTGTTGGCGTCAACAATGCGAATATCCGCGGGAACTTTATCACCGGCTTCTAAAAGGACAATGTCACCAGGAACTAATTCTGTGGAAGGAATTTCTTTAACAACACCATCACGTAAAACTCTCGCTTTCAAGACTGTCAGTTGTTGCAATAATTGGACAGCTCTTTCCGCTTTATATTCCTGGAAAAATCCTAAGATAGCGTTAAAAAATAAAATAGCTAAAATAACATAGCCGTCTAAATATTCGCCTAGAAAAAAAGAGACTAGTGTAGCGAAAATCAAAATATAGACAACAGTTTCTCCAAATTGACGTAAAAATATTTTCCAGGGAGGATCTCGTCGTTCCACGCGAAGTTTATTCGCGCCATATTCTAAGAATCTTCGTCGCGCTTCTAGGTCGCTTAAGCCATTAGTAGAACTCTGCTTCTCCCGCAACACCTCTTGTATGTCTTGACTATGGTAAGTCATAAAACAATGAACACGTCCGGCTTCTTATATAGGTTTCGTTTGAGAAGATTATCTGCGTTTGTGTTTGGCTGCTGTGCTTCGAGAGGGTTGTCCTGTATGCGCAACTAAAATCCACAGGCTGGCAAAAATCAGGAAGGTGATTAAGAGGCAAATCAGACAGAGAGTGTAGAGGAAATAAGTTTCAACATAAGTCAGGAAGACGCTATAGCCTGCTAGGACAAAGAAAAGTCTTTTGTTCCAGCGAAAAGCATCTGGATGGCGTTGTGGATGGAGAGCAGTGAACAGTAAAAAGAGGAAGCTCAAGAAAAATAAGAGGCTATTAGGTATGGGGAATGAGATGGTGGGTAAGGAGAGTCCAAGATCAACAGAAAGAAAATAAAAAATGCCATCAACAGTAGAGTAGCTGTTTGCAGAAAGTGAGCAGACAAAATAGTCTCCTATCATGCACAAAGTAGAAGGTTCAAGAGCATAATGCTGATAGGTTAAAAATGCGCTAAGTAATAATCC
>CAYJAX010000043.1:0-7059 GCA_964368545.1 Candidatus Woesearchaeota archaeon
GCCATTACCTCGCCAACTACCTAATCAGCCGCCGACTTATCCTTAGGCGTTTCCTTTCAGAGAAAAGACATTCCAGTACTAATCTCCTATCTGGTTTTAGCCTCAATTTCTCGAGGTTTTTCCAGACCTAAGGGCAAATTATCGACGTGTTACTGAGCCTTATGCCGGTGATTCTTGCGAACCCCCTAAACTTGCATGGCTAATTCGGATTCCAATAGCAGCGATCTCCCACAGGATCAATGGGAATTGTGTAGATCGCAAATGAGATTCACTACTCTATCGGTTTTGCTATTTCATACTTAAATTTTTTTAAGTACTCATTTCTCCATAAGAGAATGCTAAATAATGTATAAACACTAATTAGCATAAATATGAAATAAAAACAGCTATTTAAAGCTTTTTCTTATCGATTTGACTTTCTTCTCCTCTTTTCTCTTCTAAGTCTCTTACGCTGCCACTTCCATCTCATCTGTCCTTTCTTCTTCCAGCGTCTTGAACTTCTCTTCATCTAATATTTAGGATTTAGTTTTATTTAAAAAGTTTTGGAATGAAACTCCCCGCAGCAAGCTGACGGGGTATCAACTTATGTAGTCTTTTAGATTGTAATTTTTATCTTTGCTGCCTTGTCTTTGTATGTATTTTTTTATTCCTTCTAGTCCTTGTGTTTGTCCTATGGTTCCGACGAATCCTCCGTCGCTCCAGAGCTCTCCGCCCCATAATTGTTTTTTTATTTCAGGAAATTGTTTGAACATCATTCTTCCTGTTATACTTTTTATTATTTGCATAACATTTGATGGGCTGTTTCTTGGCGGTGCGGATAATAATATGTGAACATGATCTCCATCACAACCTATTTCTTCAATTTCAAATTCATAACGCTCTCCAATTTCTTTAATCAAGTTGCACAAATAATTTATGTATTCTTTTTTGATAAGAACTTTTCTTCTGTATTTCATCACGATAACTAAATGGTAATGTATATCATAAGCACAATGATTTGCTTTCTTAACCATAAAATAATACAATAACTTACTGCTATAAGTTCTTTACCCCACAGCAAGCTATGGGGAATTTCTAGTTAAAATTTTTGTATTCCTTAATTTTAATTTGTAGAAATTAATTCCATGACTTATTAAATTCTATAATCATTGAAAACATTTCAGAGATTCTTGGTAAAAGCTTTTTAATTTCTTAAATATTATAACACAATGGCTAGAAATTTTCATAACCTGGAAGTCTGGAAGTTGGGTTATGAGTTAGCTTTAGATTTTTACAAAATGACTGCGGAATTTCCAGAAGATGAAAAGAATAATATAACCTCTCAAATTCGTCGTGCTGCTGTTTCTGTTCCACTAAACATTGCAGAAGGATCTACAAGGTTCACCAAGAAAGGTTATTTGCAATTTTTGAATTATGCTTATGGTTCTGTAAGAGAGTTGGAAGTATTGTTGTTGTTATGTTCTGGTCTTAATTATATTAATGAAAAGGATTTTAGAAACTTTTACGAAAAGATTGATAAACTCTCCAAGAAATTATTTGTTTTTATAAATAAAGTAAAAAATGAGGAATTTTATGATTGGTATAGGAGTTAATTATTTTTCTGCCAATTTTAATTCTCTCAATGTAATGTTTCAATAATTCTCTTCCTGACGTCATTCTTCATAACCTCCCAAAGTAAAATCTTTCTTGTGAGACTTTTCTTCAATACTATCTAAATTATTTTCCCGCAAAAATCTTTCAAGTTCTTCTTCTGTTAAATTATTATTTTCATTGACTTTTATTTTTTCAGCTTCTATTTCTTCACTTGCTTTCTGTAAGTCCTGCGTATCTTTAGTCTCTTTAATCTCTTCTAAAACTTCTTCTGCTTCAAGTTCATCCTCTTGTTTGACTTTCTCTTGGCTGTCATCAGCTACAAATTCCTGTCCATTCTCATTTGGACTGTAATCCTCTTTTCTTAATTCTAAGTCACCGTTCTCTCCAATAATTGTGGCAACAGTTGCAACTTTGTCTCCTTCATCAAGGTTCATCACTCTTACTCCCTGGCTGTTTCTTCCCACGTTGGAAATACTCTTGACACTAGTCCTTATTATCACTCCATTTTTGCTTATCAACATAATTTCATCGTTTTCATCAACAACCTTTATGTTTACAACTTTTCCATTCTTTTCTGTAATTTTAACATTAGTAACACCGCTTCCCCCTCTATTAATCAGCCTATAATCATTGACTTCGCTTCTTTTTCCATAACCATTTTCTGTTACTGTAAGTATGTATGGCGACCTTACAATTTCCATTCCTACTACTTCGCTTTGTTTTGTATTTATTCCTCTCACCCCTATGCTGTTTCTTCCGACTACACTTATGTCTGATTCTTTAAACCTTACAGCCCTGCCATCTCTAGTTGCAATTATTATTTGTTTGTTGCCGTCTGTGATGTCTACGCTTATTAGTTTGTCATTATCCCTTAAATTTATTGCAATAATTCCACCTTGTCTAGGGTTTCCATATTCTGACAATTGTGTTTTCTTTATCACTCCATTTTTTGTTGCCATGACCAGGAATTTGTTTTCTTCAAAAATAGCTACAGAAACCATAGCTGCTAATTTCTCATCTTTGTTTAATTTTACCAAATTTACTATTGCAGTTCCTTTAGCGTACCTTCCTGATTCTGGAATCTGATAAGCTTTCAGCCAATGAACCATTCCGTGATCTGTGAATATTAAGATATAACTGTGAGTGCTTGCAATAAATAAATGTTCAACAAAATCATTTTCATCCTTAGTTTCTGTACCAATAACTCCTTTCCCTCCCCTGCGCTGAGCCCTGTAGGCGTCAAGAGGTTGGCGTTTTATGTAGCCAGAATGCGTTGCTGTAATCACGACTTGTTCTTCCTCTATCAAGTCTTCATTCTCAATTATTTTTTCCTCGCCTTGTATTATTTCTGTTCTTCTTTCATCGCCGTATACATTCTTGATTCCTATGAGTTCATCTTTAATTATTGCTTTTATTCTTTCTCCTGATGCTAATATGTTTTTCATCTCAGCTATGAATTTTAATAATTCGTTGTGCTCGTCTAAGATCTTCTTTTGTTCTAGTGCAGCTAACCTGCTTAATCTCATTTCTAGAATAGCATTTGCTTGTATTTCACTTAAGATATAGTTATTAACTAATTTATTTCTTGCAGACTCGACGTCATTGCTTTCCTTAATAAGTTTTATAATTTCATCTATTGATTTTAAAGCTATTAGTAAGCCCTGTAGTATATGATCTCTTTCTTCTGCTTTTCTTAAGTCATATTTTGTTCTCTTTACAATTACATTCTTTCTGTGTTTTATAAATTCTAGGATTAATTCTTTCAAGCTTAGAATTTTAGGCTCATTATTTACCAGAGCTAAATTAATAATTCCAAAAGTGGTTTGTAATTGTGAATGCTTGTATAACTGATTTAAAATTAATTCTGGATTTGCAGCTTTTTTTAATTCTATAACAATTCTCATTCCTTCCCTATCGCTTTCGTCTCTTATGTCAGAAATACCTTCAATAATCTTGTCTTTAACTAAGTCTGCTATCTGTTCTATAAGCATTGATTTGTTTACTTGATAAGGGATTTCATTGACTGTTATTGAACTGTCTTCTATTCTCGCTTTTGCTCTTACAACTATTCTCCCCTTTCCTGTCCTATAAGCTTGTCTAATGCCTTCAGTTCCTATTATCTGTGCTCCTGTAGGAAAGTCAGGCCCCTTAATGCAATCTATTAATCTGTTAAATTCCGCTTCTTCATTTTCTAATAATAAAATTGTTGCATCACAAACTTCGTTAACATTATGCGGCGGAATGTTTGTTGTCATACCCACTGCAATCCCGCTTGAGCCGTTCAGCAATAAATTCGGTATTTTTGATGGCAATACTAATGGTTCTTGCATGCTTCCATCGAAGTTTGGAGCAAATTGTACTGTTTCTTTTTCTATATCCTCCAATAATTCTTGTGCTATCTTACTTAATTTTGCTTCAGTATAGCGCATTTGAGCCGGTTCGCTAAAATCAATGCTCCCAAAATTTCCATGTCCGAAAACTAAAGGATATCTTAAATTAAAGTTTTGAGTCATACGAACTAATGAATCATATATTGCTGCATCTCCATGTGGATGATATTTAAAACATTCTCCTACAATCCTTGCTGACTTTACGAAATGCTTATTATAATTTAGTCCCATATTATGCATTGAGAATAGAATTCTTCTATGAACTGGTTTGAGGCCGTCTTTAACATCAGGTATTGCTCTTGCGGTAATAACCGACATAGAGTAGTCTATATAACTTGACTTCATTTCTTCTTCAATTAACTTTATCTGAATATTTTGAGACATTTTATAATTGTATTAACTCTCCATTCGGTATATTTTGTAAAATTCTAAAAATTTTATTTCTCCAAACAGGACACTCAAGTTTTGCATTTCCGAATCTAGCAAATATAATTTCATTTTTGAATTTTGTGTGCTCTTCATAATTAACTCTTCTGCTAAAAATGTGATCTTTCATAGACTTCTCATTAGCAAAAACCTTCATGCATACTTTGCAAACATTTGTATTTAATTTTACTATAGGCCTATACATCTAAGTTTGCCTCCTTAGCGTATTGCATTATGAATTCTTTTCTAGGCTCAACATCCTCGCCCATTAATATGCTGAACATCCTGTCTGCTTCTACTGCATCTTCTATTTTTACTTGTTTCAAAGTTCTTTTTTCAATATCCATTACTGTTTCTTGCAATTCATTGCTGTCCATCTCACCTAAGCCTTTGAATCTTAGAACTACAACATTCTCTCCTAATCCGGACAATAATTCTGCTAATGCACTTTCATCTCTTGCGTAATAAGATGTTTTTCCTTTAATAACTTTAAATAATGGGGGTTGAGCAACGTATATGTTCCCATTTTCTACTAATTGTTTTGTATGTCTGTAAAAAAATGTTAATAATAGACATGATATGTGCAAACCATCTGAATCAGCGTCAGTAAGAATAATTATTTTGTTATATCTTAACTTTTTAGTGTCAAATTCATCTCCAATTCCCGTTCCTAATGCAGTTATAATGTTAATGATTTGTTCACTTTTGAACATTTTATCTAATCTTGCCTTTTCAACATTCAATATTTTTCCTCTTAATGGTAATATTGCTTGAAATTTTCTATCTCTTGCAGAAATTCCTGTACCTGCTGCAGAATCTCCTTCCACCAAAAACAATTCGCATTTAGCAGGATCTCTTTCTTGGCAGTCAGCTAGTTTTCCAGGAAGACCAGAACCGGATAATGCGCCTTTTCTTCTTGTCAATTCTCTTGCTTTTCTTGCTGCTTCCCTCGCCTGATAAGCATTGACACATTTGTCTGTAATTATTTTTACAACAGAAGGATTCTCCTCGAAATAATTGGTTAGGTAGTCAAACACCAGACTGTCCACTATCCCTTTAACTTCTGAGTTTCCAAGTTTTGTTTTAGTCTGGCCTTCAAACTGCGGGTTAGGTACTTTCAAAGATAAAATAGCAGTTAATCCTTCCCTTACATCATCTCCAGATAAATTCAAGTCAGATATTTTTCTTTTTTTTATATAATTATTAATAACTCTTGTAAGAGCAGTAGAAAAGCCAGTCAAATGTGTTCCTCCTTCATGAGTATTTATGTTATTTACAAAACTATGAATGCTTTCATTGTAAGAATCGCTCCACTGCATTGCTATCTCTACAATTGTATTATTGCTCTGCTTGTTAATGTAAATTATTTCTTTATTTAGTGCCTGTTTTCCTTCATTTAAGTATGATACAAATTCTTTGATTCCCTCTTTGTACAAGAATGTTTTTTGATTGTGCGGTTCTTCTCTCTCATCCTCTATTGTTATTTCTAGTCCCGGGCTCAGCAAAGCGACTTCTCTTGCCCTGTTAGCAAGCAAACTGAAGTCAAATACAATTTCAGAGAATATTTTTTCATCAGGCAGGAATGTTATTTTCGTTCCTGTGTCATTTGCTTCTCCTATAATCTTTAATTCGCTTGTAGGATTCCCATATGCATATTGCTGGAAATATAATTTTCCGTTTTGTTTTACCTCAACTACCAATAATTTGCTCAATGCATTTACTACAGACACTCCAACTCCATGTAGTCCTCCAGATACTTTATAGGAATTTTTGTCAAATTTTCCGCCAGCATGAAGAACAGTTAATGCAACTTCAACTCCGCTTTTGCCCTCTGTAGGATGAATGTCTGTTGGTATTCCTCTGCCATTGTCTTCAACAGTTAATGAATTATCTTTGTGTATCATCAATTTTATTTTTGTGCAATGTCCTGCTAGAAATTCATCTACTGAATTGTCTATTATTTCTTTTACTAAATGATGCAGGCCTCTAGAATCTGTGCTTCCTATGTACATCGAAGGTCTCAGCCTGCAAGCATCCAAACCTTTCAAAACTTGAATATTCTCTGCTGTATAGCTTTCCTTTTTAATAGTACTGTTATCTTCTGTCATGATTTTGTTAAATCCCCATAAAATGCATTTTTAAGCCTCATAACGCCAATCTATTATAATAGTGTAAAGACTTTTTAGTTTATAATGCTTTCTACATTTAAAATGCATTTTAACACGTTTATGGACCGTATAAAGCCATTTTAGGCTAATTTATAAAGGGAAGTTTTTTATTCTTTTAGAGATATTATAAATGTAATGAAAACCATAATTTTAGACACGAATTTTCTCGTATATTGTGCCAAATTCAGGATTGACTTTTTTTCCGAGATTGACAGAATATGCACTTTTCCTTATAGTTTATGCGTGTTAGATAAGACAGTTCAAGAATTAAATAAGTTAAAGCCTAAAGAATTAAAATTAATCAGGAAATTTCTTGAGAAAATAAAACTATTAAAAAGCAATTATAGTTATGTTGATGAGGATTTAATTAAATATTCTAGCGAAGGATGCATAGTTGCCACTCAAGATAGAGCTTTAAAAAAGAGATTAGTATCTGCAGTAATAGTTATCAGGCAGAAAAAATATTTGGAAATTATTTAGTG